>CAZEAV010000167.1:0-6378 GCA_964510215.1 uncultured Iamiaceae bacterium | reverse complement strand
CAGCAGTGCCGCAGCGACGCCTTCACGTCGCAGTCGCACGGCGAGCAGCAGTGGGGTCTCGACCGCCGCGTCGACCACGTCGGCGTCGCTTGGGTCGAGCCCGTCGAGCAGCGGGAGTACCTCGCCATAGCTCACGGCGCGATGCAGCTCGGAGTAGCCGTGCGCGAAGCGTGATGCCGCGGGTGCGCCGAGTTCGACTAGGCGTTCGGCGAGCGCGAGGTGCCCGTTGGCGTCCGCGGTGGTCGCTGCGGTCCACCCCGAGAACGGATGGGCGTACGCCGGATCGACGCCGTGCGCGACCAGCAACTCCACCGCCTCGGCGTGCCCCCGCTCGGCCGCGCGCAACAGCTGACCGCCGAGCAGCTTGGCATCGCTCGGGCCTCCACCCGCGTCGAGCAGTGCCCGCGCCTCGTCGATCGAGCCGTCCCGCAGCGCCCGAGCCAGTCGGGCGTTGGCCTTGAGCTGTTCAGCGGGGTGAACGGTCCGATCACCCCGCTGAACCTACGCCGAGCCGCTCGCCACGGCACCGCCCATACGTCCCCCAAGGCGCTTCCGCGGCCCGGGCATCACAGGGTGCTCCGAGTTCAGCGGGGCGGGCTGGTGTCTCGGTCGTTTGCGTGGCCGGTTGTCGCTACAACGTGGGCAGATCGACCGCGACGCCCGACTCGCTCAGCCGCTCGATCGGCATGTCCGCGGACGCATCCGACTCCCGCGGGAGCCAACGAATGCCCGGTGGTCTTCGACGCGTCCGCGGACGCGTGCCCACGACGCCCCATCGGCGCGCCCGGCTTTGCCAGGGTCTCCGCGCACGCCCCGCCAAAACGGGAAGATCCGCATCACCCCGCCAGGACCTCGACCTCGCACGGAAGGTTCGGCGCCCGCCCGAGGTGGGCGCCGTAGGTGAGAAGCGGATAGCCGGTGAGCGCCGCAGCGGCCACATAGCAGGCGTCGGAGAAGACCAGCGCCGACGCGTCGACGACGCAGCCACTCACCGACGATCCGACGTGAGGTCCGCGAGAATCTCCTCGACCGTCGCCCCAGTGGTCGAGTGGCTGGCCAAGCTGGACTCCAGCGCGGAGATAACCTCGGCCGCGGTCGGTTGTCCGGTGAACTCGACGATTCGGTCGCGCATGTACGACTGAATCGAGCGGCCGTCTCGCCTGGCCCGCCGGCGGATCACCTCGTAGGCATCCTCGGGAATCTCGCGGATTTGGATCGTCGCCATCAGCGCTACTTTCGCGCTGTAGCACCGCGACTTCTCGCTCGACACGCTCCTACGCGTGCCGCCACGCGCCCAGACGTCGTCCCACCTGAGGCGCCTACCGTTACTCGAAGGGCGAACGGACCTCGACGCCCGAGATGACCTGCGATGGGTTCAGATCGTCCGTCCACAACACAGAGCACTCGAGGGCGCTTGCGCTGCGGACGATCAACGCGTCCCAGAACGAAAGCTGGTGGTCTTCGGAAAGGGTCGACGCAGCGAGCACGTCGTCGCTCATCGGCGTGTGGACCTTCCAACGGCTGAATGCCCGCAGCCGTTCTCTCGCGACCGACGGGGACATGGGCTCGGCGATCTTGCGCACCGCGTTCACGTAGAACTCTTGAAGCACTTGGACGCTGATCGCCGCCTCACCCGACCGGGCGAGGCGCAAGACGAGCGCTGAAGCTTGCGTGTGCCTTGCGCCGGCCGTCGAGTCATACGCGTAAAGGAGGACGTTGGTGTCGAGGAACTGGCTCACGCTTGCCGGTTGTGGATGTCGTCCCGATTCCAAGTGACGGCGCCGACCCGGAGCGCTCCGGAACCCATGACCTGTTCCTCGCGCGCCCAGACGTCTTCGTCCGAATCGACCCGCCCAGTGGCGGATTCGAGGAGCGCCCCCACGAGCGCAGACACCGACGTGTCCTGGCGGGCCGCGGACACCTTGACGCGCCGAACGAGTTCCTCGGGCAGCGACAGGGTGATGTTCCGGTTTGCCATCTCGTGATCCAGTGTAGCACGAGATCACGAGGTGAAGCGAGCCCGGGCCGCGTGCTGCCGTCGAGGGCCGCCATGGCCGACCCCGAACCGCTCGAGCCGACCCCAGTGTCGTGCGAGGCGGCTACCCGGTAATGCAGTCGCGCTCGCCCCGACGCGCCCGAGCGTCGTTCGAGTCCCATGCGGCACGGTTGTCCGGTCGGGTTGCCGGCACGGCGGGAGGTCTCGGCCGCCACCGGGGTGGTGCGCTCGGGTCAGCGCAACACCCGGTACTCGTCGAAGCAGCGGACACCTGGTTCCGACCACTGCCCGGGTGCGGGCCTACGCTTACAGGTGCCGTGTCCACCATCACCTCATGTCCGCACTGTGGCGCGAAGAACCGCCTGCCCGCAGGGGTTTCCGGGCGCCCGCGTTGTGCGAAGTGCCACGGCGACCTGCCCTGGCTCGTCGACGCGGACGATCACAGCTTCGACGACGCGACCAGAACGGCGCTCCCGGTGCTGGTGGACCTGTGGGCGCCGTGGTGTGGCCCGTGTCGGTTGGTCGCACCGGGGGTCGAACGGGCCGCGCGTGATTTCGCGGGCAAGCTCAAGGTCGTCAAGGTGAATGTGGACGACGCGCCCGGGATCGCCGAGCGCTACCGGGTCCAGTCGATCCCGATGCTGCTGTTGTTGCGCGACGGCCGCCTCGTCGACGGCCAGATCGGCGCGCTCGCCGAGGGAGACCTCATCGACTGGGTCACCACGCGTATCGACTCGGGCGGCGGCACGACTCAACCGCGGTGACGGGGACGCGAGCCTCACATCCCCGCCACCCGGCGGTTCACCCTCCCCCGTCCGCCCGCTGACCGATCAGGCCGGCTTGCCGATGCGCACCTTCCACACCTCGGGGCCCTCCTCCTGGTACTCCCAGGAGAACTTGCCGGTGTACTCGGCGTCGAACTGGTAGTACAGCGGCTTGGGGTCGTGGTCGTTCACCAACACGAACGCCTCGCCGTCGGCGAGTCCGTGGTAGTTCTCGAAAATCAGTTCATGGCGACGCATCGGGATCTCGTTGCGTACGTCCAGTTCACGGTCAGCCATCACTTCACTCCATTGGATCGGGGAACATTGCCCGCGGGTCGGGCGCCGGCGGTTGCCACGGCGGGGCGGGGGTCGTGGCCGACCTCTTCCTCTCCGAGTCCGGCCAGGTAGTGCATCACACCGTTCACCCGCTGCGCGCCCTTGGGATCGGTGTCCTTGAGTGACCACCACGCCTTTGCGGCCAGCCGATTGGCGGCGACGGGGCGACCGGCGTCGCCGAGCGCGCGAAGCGCTCTGGACAACAACACGACGAGGTCGCGGTCCGGGTCGGGCCGGTGCGCGGGGTCGGGCATCGAGGGGGAGACAGTCATCGGTGTGCTCGCTGTTGCACGGAAATCGACCCTAGAGCAATATTTCGGGTAAATGCTAGAACAATCGGCTGTGGCGTCTGCCACGCGGGGCCTCAGCCCCGTGGACCCCGGTCACCACCGATGTCACCGCTGTCCGAACGGTAGGGTCACCTCCCGTGACCGGGCTGGACGGCATCCTCGCCTCTTTCGAGCTCACGCCGGGACCCGAGGGGCACTTTGTGGCCCCGAACGTGCCCGGCGACACCGGCATGATCTTCGGGGGACAACTCATCGGCCAGACGATCGTCGCCGCCAGCGTGGGTATGGCCGACAAGACGGTCAAGACCGTCCACACCGTGTTCGCGCGGGCCGGTCGGCCCGACACCGGCGTCGAGATCGCCGTCGAGCCGATCCACTCCGGACGCACGGTCGCCGCGTCGAACGTCCGCATCCACCAAGGGGCACGGACCTGCACCTCGTCGACGGTGCTGCTGACCGCGCCCGAGCCGGACTTCATCCACCACGCCGACCCCATCGGCGACCTGCCCGGGCCCGACGCGTGCACGCCGGTGAACCACCTGTCGGGCTGGGACCTCCGCATCGTGGACGACGTGGACCTGAACGACCCGGACGCCACCGGCCCGCCCGATGTCGCGGTGTGGTCCCGATTTCCCGACGCGCCCCGAGGCGCGGGCCTGGACGAGGCCCTGCTCGCCTATGCGACCGACGGTTTCCTGATCGGCACCGCCATGCGCCCGCACCCCGGTGTGGGCCAGTCCCAGGCACACCGGACGATCGCCACCGGGGTGCTCAGCCACACCATCACGTTCCACGAGCCCTTTTCCGCCGGCGACTGGCTGCTGTTGGACCAGCACTCCTCCCACGCCGGAGGCGGACGCAGCTACGGTCGCGGGTCGGTGTTCACCGCACAGGGACGACTGGTCGCGTCTTTCGTCCAGGACGCCATGATCCGCCCGGTCCCGAACCCCGGCTGAGTGGCGTCAGCCCCGCGTCTTCAGCCACGGCGCGGCGATCCGGCGACGATGTTCCGCCGGTGAGCCGAACAACACCCGGTCCAGGCCGACGCGCTCGAAGAACACGTGCACGCCGCTTTCCCAGGTGTACCCGATCCCGCCGTGGAGCTGCAACGCATCGCCCACGATGCGGACTCCCGCGTCCCCCAGGTACGCCTTGGCCCGGGAGGCCGCCACCACCGTCTCCGACGTCGTCGCCACACCGTCGGCGAGTGATGCCACCGCCGCGTCACACAACTCCCGACCGATGCGGAGCTGCACCGCCATGTCCGCGCACGCGTGCTTGACGGCCTGGAACGACCCGACCGGCCGACCGAACTGCTCGCGGACACCGACATACGCGACGGTCGCGGCCAGCATCGTCTCGGCCGCGCCGAGCGCGTCGAGGGCGACACAACTCGCCGCGCGGGCCTGCAGCCGCCCCATCGGGTCGGACGGGTCTTGCGCGAACGGTCGGATCGACGCGCCGTCGACCGCGACCTTCTCGGCGTCCACCGAGGCCAGATCACGCGTCGCGTCCAGCACCGGACGAGCTTGCACCGTCAGGCCCGGGGTGTCGGCGTCGAGATCCACGAGCATCCAGGCACCGTCATCGTCGAGGGCGGGCACCAGGAGTCGATCCGCCCGGGTCGCGTCGACCACGAAATCCGCGGTGCCGGTGAGCGAACACGCTGCGTCGATACGGAACGCCGCTCCGGTGGCATCCAACGCGCTGCCGGCGTCCAACACCAGCACCGCCCGGGTGGCGCCGGTGGCCATTGCCCGCCGGCGTTCGGCGATCTGATCGTCGGACTCGACCATGCCCAGCGCGGCCGCCCCCAGGGCCACCGCCCCCAGATACGGCGTATGGCCGGCGACACGGCCGATCTCCTCCGCGACGACGGCGACCTCGCCGAAACCGGCTCCGGCGCCCCCGAGCATCTCGGGAACCTCCAGCCCGCACCAACCCAGGGAGGCTGCCGTGCCCCAGTCCAGCACCTCGCCGGCCGCGTGGTCGCCCAGCACGTCGCGCACGACCGCCCGAAAGGCGTCGCGGGTCTCGTCGCTCACCGCACCGGCTCCCGGGGCAGCCCCAGGCCGCGCTCGGCGATGATGTTGCGTTGGATCTCGCTGGTGCCCCCCGGGATCGTCCACTCCCACGAACCGAGGAAATCCAGCATCCACGCGCCCGATTCCCAACCCGACGAGCGCGGTTTGGTCAGCACGGTCTGCGCGTCGAGCCCGGCGACTTCGCAGGCGAAACCGGTGAGTTGCTGGAGCAGCTCGGAGTAGACCAGCTTGACGATCGACGCATCCGCCGGGCCCGGCGCCCCCGTCGCGTGGGACTCGACCAGGGTGCGGCACAGGCGTCGAAGGCCGTCGACCTCGATCTCGAATGCGGCCAGAGCGTCGGCGACGACCGGATCCTCCACGGCCCGATGCCCGTGCGCGTCCGGCGTGCGGCATTCGGTGAGCAGCCGCTGGAAGCCGCTCCAGAAGAGCCGTTCGGCCAGCTCCAGCATGGTCATCCCCCGCTCGGCGGCCAGCGTCGCCTGGGCGATCGACCACCCGGCGTTCTCCTCGCCGATCCGGTTGGCGACGGGGATCGCCACGTCGTCCAGGAAGATCTCACAGAAATGGGATTCGCCGGTGGCCTGTCGGATTCCTCGGACCTCCACGCCGGGTGTCGAGAGATCCAGCAGGAAATAGGAGATCCCGTGTCGCTTCGGAGCATCGGGATCGGTGCGGGCCAGCAACAGGCACCACTGGGCGAACATCGCCCCCGACGCCCACAGCTTCTGCCCGTTCACGACGTAGTGGTCGCCCCGGCGCGCGGCGGTGGTGCGCAGCGCGGCAAGATCGGAGCCGGCTTCGGGCTCGGAGAACCCCTGACACCAGATCTCCCCGTCGAGGATCGCCGGGAGATGGCGGCGCCGCTGCTCGTCGGTGCCGGCCTCCAGCAGGGTCGACGCCGCGTGGTGGATCGCCACGAACGGGAGCACCAGGCGTGGGGCGTC
>CAZEAV010000166.1:0-6440 GCA_964510215.1 uncultured Iamiaceae bacterium | reverse complement strand
GTCCGGTGAAACGGTCGTGCGGGTTCGAACCCCGCTCCGGGCACTGGCCAAGTCGGGCACGCGGTGCCGAAGTCAGCGCAGCGACGCGAGCACGTTGGTGAGCTGGTCCACGGTCGGATCGCCGGCCGCGATGGCTTCCGTGGTGGATCCCCGCACCCAGACATGGGCGATCGGTTCCGACGCGGAGAATCCGCTCCGGCCCGCGAACGCACCGGAGGAGATGGTGACCTTGGCGGGGTCGGAGTCCGCGGGTGCGGCTCGACCGAAGGGATCCGCCGCGGCCGCCCCGGCACGGGTTGGGCGGCGGGTGACGACGAGTTGCCGGGACCCGTTCCGGTAGCAGAGCACGGTCGTGTCGGTCGATCGGTTCACCCCGGCGGATGCGAACACGAACCCTCCGGGGAGATACGACGGCGTCGGCAATGATCCGCCGGTCCCGCCGGTCAGGTCTCCCGGCTCGGTGGGGGTGAAGCCCGCGTCGGTGGTGGACGCGCGTGCGCCGGCGGGCGGGGTCGGCGCATACGAGGCGCTCGCCGGCTGCTGGGAGATGGACAGGTTACGGAAGTGGACGCTGACAACGACCCGTCCCCGGCGCCGTAGCACCAGCCGGGTCGGCAGCGCGAGCGATTGGTCCGCGACGAGGGTCGCTTCGTCCGCGCGCACGTCGGCGAACGCGCCGGTTCCGGCGAGCGCTCCTGGCCCCGATCCGTCGCCACTCTGTGGGTTCAGCGTGCTCGTGACCACCCAGACCGGTTGTCCCGCGGTGGTGGACGCGCTGGTCGTCGCCGATTTTGCCGTCGTGGATTCGCTCCGGGTGCTGACCGATCCGTCCGATCCGCTCCGCACGATGCGGATCGCCTCGGCCAGCAGGTCACCCAGTGTGCCCGACGCGGTCGCGGTGGCTTCGGGTGGACCCGGCGCGAGCCCCCGACGGACGTGTGCCGTGGGCGGTGCCCCGGCACGCCTGGTGATCCTCGTCATCGTCGCGTCGGAGACGTCGTAACCCTCGTCCAGTGAGCCGTCGAGCCCGGTGTCGTGCCAGGAGCCCGCGTCAGATCGCGTGAACGAGAAGGTGCCCGTGGGCACCGCGTCCGCCTCGGTCGACGAGATCGTCGCCGTGCCGTGCACCACCGCGTCACCGGCCAACGCGGCGTCGAGGCGATCGAGCGTCTTGGCCGCGGTCTCGCCCAGCGCGTTGTCCCGGTCGGCGGCGTGATGGGCGACCGAGAGCGCGACCGCGACGACGGCCGCGCCGGCGACGACCAGCGAGCATGCGACGATGAACTTGCGCCAGGGGAACGACTCGGGATGTTGCTGTTCGACCCGTCGTGCCATGCCCCGCGCCGCGCTGGAGCTGCGCCGGTCGGTGACGACGAGGTCGCCTGAGGCTTCACCGGTGGGCGCGCGGTCCAGCGGATGCACCGACGCGGCCGGCGACGCCCGCTCCACGAGCAGGCGCCGTCCGAGGTCGTCCCAGAATCCCGTGGCATGTTCGTCCGGTTCCGGTATCGGGAGGGACACCCCAGGGTCCGACCGGGCAGCGGCGAGCTGGCCCCGTGCGTGCTCGAAACCACCGGGGACCAGGCGAGCGGCTTCCCGCGGCGTGAGCCCGACCGCTTCCACGGCAGCCAGGAGCAGCCGTTGATCGGGCGGCAGTGAGCTGGGGATCGCGCCCGCCGGGCCGGTCTCGGGATGGCGGCGACCTTGGCGGCGAATGGCATCGCGTGCCGTCCCGTCCGCGATGCCCAGCAGCCAGATCCGGGGGGATGTTCCCGGCGCGACCGGCAGGCCGCGGTAGGCACGGACGTACACCCGGGTGCACAACGCGTCGAGGTCCTCGTTGCCGACCAGCGCCGTGAGCAGGGAGCGGACCGCGCCGTCGTTGGTGCGGATCAGCTCCGCGAACGCCGCGTTGTCGCCGCGTTTCGCCCGGCGGAGCGCGAGCAGGTCCTTGGCCTCGGCCTCGGTCGAGCGGCTCGAGACCACTTCGCCTGCCGGCGTCGGCCGGACCTCGGTGGGGGCACTCGGCGCCGAGGCCGTATACGCCTCGCCGGCGTGGTCGTGGTCGAGTGCCCGCCGCGAACGGCCGGGCCTGGTCGGATCGTCCGGGGCGGTCATGGCGCGGCGGCGGGACCTGGGGTCGGACGGGGGGCGACGGCGAGTGGGAACGAATCCATGAGCGGTGCTGGCGGTCGTGCGCTCGACGTGGGGGACTCCCTTCCCCGCGATGGTTGCGCGGACCGGTGCGAGATGGTCGGGCGGTACGTGATCGGTGTCGTCGGCCGATACCGTAGCGACGACCACCCTGGTCGCACCGGCAATCGTGCGCTGAGCCGAAAGTCTCCATCGTGTCCGACAAGTGGCTACCGAATCCGCGGCCATTCCCGACCACCCCGCCACACGACTGGCCCGCGCCGACCCCACAGCCACCGGCGGCGCCTCCCGAACCCGCACCCACCGAGCCCGACCCCGGGCCCCGCAAAGGCCGGACGGCGATGATCCTGGGCGTGATCGGCGTGGCGCTGGCGGCGGCGATCGCGACCTATCTGGTGCTCCGCGTGATCCGTCCGGCCAAGCACCGGGTCGCCGCGCCACCGACCACGGTCGCCGACACCACGACCACCACGACCACGACCCTGCCCAAAGGTGCACCCATCACCGCGGCCCAGCTGAAGGCGCTGACCGCGTCGCTGGTCCCCTTCGTCGAGCACACCAGGCAGCTTTCGTTCACCTCCGCCCCGAAACCCGTACTGGAGGACAGCGCCGCATACGACCGGGCCTTCACCGCGTATCTGGCCCACAGCGACGGGCTCGCGGACCGTCTGTCCACACCTTTCAAGGTGCTCGGGATGAATCCCAACGAAGCCGACCTGGACCGGGCGATGACCGCGTTCTACGGCACGCGCACCGTCGCGTTCTATGACACGACGACGAACACGTTGCACGTCCGTGCCACACCGGCGACGCCGTATCTTTCGGCGATGCTCGTGGTGTCGCTCACCGAGCAACTCGACGACCAGCATTTCACCACCGATCGGATCGCGGATCCTCCCGCGTTCGGGGACGGGGTGATCGGGTTGCGCACGTTGGTGGAAGGCGACGGTTGGCGGGTCGCGAACGCGTGGGTGAACTCGCGACCGCCGAAGGAGCAGTCCCAGGCACAGGCCGAACTGAAAGCCCGGCGAGGTGGCGATGCGGACACCAAGCGCGTTCCTGCGGCGCTGGCGGACTGGCTGCGGCTGCCTGCGAACGTGGGACCCAGTTTCACGTCGAATCTGGTCACCGCGACGTCCTCTGCGCCGCTGAACGCCGCGTTCAAGGCGCCTCCGGACGGCTCCGCGCAGGTGACCTCGCCCGGGCGATTCCAGGCTCCTGTTGCCCAGTTGGCGGTTGCCGTACCAGACGTCGACGGGAAGGTCGACGCCTCGGGAACGTTCGGGCAGTTCATGCTGAACGAGTTCCTCGACGGGGTCGCATCGGACCGCGTGCTCTCTCTGGCGATGAACGGCTACCGCGGCGACACCCTCGTGGCCTACGAGAAAGGATCCCGGTCGTGTGTCCGCCTGGACGTGTCGACGGGCGATTCGTCGCCGACGAACATGCGTGCCGCGTTGGGGGCGTGGGCAACCCAGCGTGACGGGAAGGTGACGCTGGTGCCCGACGCGGCGCACAAAGGGCGGAAGCTGGTCCGCCTCGACGTCTGCACCCCGGGCAGCGACGATTCCGGAAGCACCACGACGACCACGACCGGTCCGAGCGGCAGCAATTCGTCGTCGACGATCCCCGGACGCCCGCTCGCCTGACTCCGGGGGACCTGGTGGCCGAGAGCGACCACGAACCGAAAGGGTGGGCGGCGATCCGCCAGGGCTTCGCCGCCCTGGGGCGCGCCGACTGGATGCTGCTGGGCCTGCTGGGGTCGACGTTGTTCTTCGACGGGTACGACCGCGGCGTCATCCTCGTGGCGCTGAAGCAGATACGTGGCACGTTCGGGCTCAGCCAGTCCAGTGCGAGCTGGTATCTGGCCGTGCTGTATCTGGGCGCCCTGCCCGCCGTCCCGCTCGCCCTGCGGTCCGATCGGATCGGACGCAGGCGGATGTTGATCCTGTGCGTGCTCGGCTACACGGTCGCCACCGGGCTCACCTCGCTGGCACCCACGGCGGCGGTGTTCACCGCGTGCCAGTTCGTCGCGCGCCTGTTCCTGAACGCCGAGTCGGCCATCGTGTGGACGCTGGCGGCCGAGTCGCTGCCGTCCAGGGCACGGGGTCTGGGTTTCGGATGGCTCCAGATGTCCAACACCCTGGGCGTCGGCTTCGGGGCGATCCTGTTCGGAGGGGTGATCGACCCGCTCGGGCTGTCGTGGCGTTGGCTGTATCTGGTCGGGGTGCCACCGCTGCTGTTGGTGGCCTGGCTCCGGCGCCGCCTGCCCGAGAGCGACCGTTTCGAGCGGGCCCGGCATGAGGGTCGCCTGCAGTTCGACTGGCGGGCCCTGTTCCGGCCCCCGTACCGGCGCTGGATCGTGTTGGTGATCGTGACCGCGGTGCTGTTGAACTTCTCCCAACAGGCGTCGGCGTTCGCGGTCGACTTCCTGCAGACCCAACGGTCTTTCGGGGCCTCCCAGGCCAGCTTCATGCTGGTCGTCGCCGGGCTCCCCGGCATTCCCGTCATGGTGCTCGCCGGTGCCGCATCGGACCGTCTGGGTCGCCGGCTGGTCGGTTGCGCGCTCGCCGGGCTCGGCGTGGTGGGCGCGCTGGCGTTCTTCTGGTTGCCCGCCGGCGCCTGGGTGCTCGTCGGCGCCATGGTCGTCATGCTCGTCGGAACGCTCGGCGCGGGGCCGGTGTTGGACGCATATTCCGCCGAGCTGTTCGACACCGCCGTGCGGGGTCAGGCCGTCGCGTGGTCGACGGTGGCCCGGGTCGGCGGCCAGGCGGGCAGCCTCGCCATCGGCGGCGTGCTCCTGGCGGGACTGGGGAGTTTCCCGATGACGGTCACGCTGTTGGCTGCCGGTCCGGTCATCGCCCTGGTCGTCATCTGGCGGAGATTTCCCGACACCCACGCCCGCGAGCTCGAGGACATCCACCGCCCGCAGGACCTGAGCCCCTGATTTCCGGGTGCGGCGCCGGCCCCGGGGTCAGTGCGGGTCGTCCACCAGGGCGGCGAGCGTCTCGAAGGTCGCGTGGGCGTCGTCGCCCGAGGTGAACGGCACCGCCACGAATTCGGTGACGCCGGCGTCGAAGAGCGCCGTGATCCGCGCGGTGACCTCTTCGGCGCTGCCGATGAGCGCCACGTCCTCGGGGCCGGCGGCGCCTTCGCGATCGAGCATGGCCCGGTAGGAGGGGAGCTGCCCGTACACGACGAACACCTTGGCCGCCCGGGTTCTCGCCGTGGCCACATCGTCGGTGACGGCCACGGGCAGCGCCGCGACCACCCGCTTGTCCGCGCCGCCGGGAGCGGCGCGCAGGGTCGGAACGGTGTGGTCGGCCAACGTGGCTTCGCCCGTCATCCAGGTGACCGTGCCGTCCGCGTACTCCGCCGCCAGGCCCAGCATCCGGGGCCCGAGCGCGGCGACCAGCAACTGCGGCGGCTCGGGAACCGAGATGTCGAGCCGCAGGTGGGTGGTGATCCGGTCGGTCTCCGAGTCGGCCTGATCGCCACGCAGCAGGGGGGCCAGGGCCGCGAGGTACTCGGCCCTGTAGGACGCCGGCCGGTCGTAGGAGTAGCCGAACATACCCTCGATCACGAGTTGGGGGGCCAACCCGACGCCCAGGGTGAGCCGACCCGAAGCCGCGGACTGGACGGTCAGCGCCTGCTGGGCGAGCGCGCCGGGATGGCGCGGATACACCGGCACCACCCCGGTCCCGAGTTCGATGTCGGGAACCTTGGACCCGATCACCGCCAGGGTCGTGAGCGCGTCGAGCCCGAAGATCTGGGGCATCCACACCGAGGTGAACCCGGCGGCGGCGCTGCGTTCCGCGGCCGCCACGGCCGCGTCGACGCGGGACGAGTCACGGGTGAGGTCCCCCAGGAAGATTCCGATACGCATGGTTCAGACGCTTACTTTCCCGTCCGCCCGGTCCGCGAAACAGGCGACGATCTTGTCGAGGTGGAGGTCGACCGGGTTCGGGTCACGGTCGTGATCGGTCGGTGCCGGCGGCGTCTTGCCGAGACGCACCACGACCAGATCCTTGGCCGGCACGCACAGGATCCGCTGGCCCTCGTAGCCGTGCGCGGCGAACGTGCCCAGCCCGTCGTCGTGAACCCACCAGTGCGACCCGTACCGATGGGGGTGCCCGGTGGACAGTTTGATCGGTCGGCGGGCCGAGTCGATCCATGCCTGATCCACGATGACCTGGCTGTCCCAGGTGCCGCCCCGCAGGGCGAGGAGGCCGAAGCGGGCGAAATCCCTGGCGGTGGCGTCCACGTAGGACGACGCCACCCAGGTG
>CAZEAV010000165.1:0-6489 GCA_964510215.1 uncultured Iamiaceae bacterium | reverse complement strand
CAGGGGATCGTCATCAACCGACTGGCCGTGATCGACTACCCGCTGTGGGGCCCGCGTCCGGCCGCCACGGCCGTCGGCGGGCCGAGCTGACCGGCACCCACCGGGAATAGATGCGCCGCGGCCGCGGTTTCTCCGTCGTGTCGGCGATACCGGACCAGACGAGGAGCAGACCCGATGAGTGAAGACGACGTGCGGGAAAGGGTGCGCGAGCGCTACGGGGCGGCCGCCGCAGCGGTGAAGACCGCTCCGGAGATTCTCACGATCGTCGACGCGAACGCCGGTTCGTGTACGCCGGGGGACAACGCGTCGTGTTGCGGCGGCACGGGCGCGGTCGACGATGCGTTCGGTTCGGGCCTGTATCCGGCGGAAACCCAGGACGAGCTCCCGGCCGCCGCGGTCGCCGCGTCGCTGGGTTGCGGGAACCCGACCGCGGTGGCCGAGTTGCACCCGGGTGAGCGGGTGCTCGATCTGGGATCCGGGGGCGGTATCGACGTGTTGCTGTCCGCCCGCCGGGTCGGTGAAACCGGTTTCGCGTGGGGTGTGGACATGACCGACGAGATGCTCGAGCTCGCCGAGGAGAACAAGGCGCGGGCCGGCGTGGACAACGTCGCGTTCCTCAAGGGGACCATCGAGGACGTGCCGCTGGATGACGGCACCATCGACGTGGTGATCTCGAACTGCGTCATCAACCTGTCCGTCGACAAACCGGCCGTGATGGCCGAGATGTTCCGACTGCTCACCCCGGGAGGGCGGATCGGGGTTTCCGATGTCGTGGCCGAGGACGATCTCACCCCCGAGATGCGAGCCGAACGCGGGTCCTACGTCGGGTGCATCGCCGGCGCGTTGTCCGAAGAGGAGTACCTCGATGCCCTGACCGCCGCCGGATTCACCGACGCGAGCGTCACCTTCACCCATGAGGTCGCCCCCGGCATGCACGGCGCGATCGTCCGCGCCGTCAAAGGCGATCCGTCGACCGGCCCGTTGCAGCCTCGGCCACGCTGAGGAGGACGCCCACCTCGACTCGAATTCTCCGTTGCGTTGCACCGCGTCAGTCGGGGGCGATCTTCACCAGCATCTTGCCGACGTTGTCGCCGCGCAGCAGCCCGATGAACGCGTCCGGCGCGTTCTCGATGCCGTCCACGACGGTCTCGCGGACACGCAGCGAGCCGTCGGACAGCCAAGCACCGACCTCCCGTTCGAAATCGGCGGCGACGTCGAAATGGTCCGACACCAGAAAGCCACGGATCAATGCCCGCTTGCCGATGAGCATCGCCAGATTCGCCGGGCCCGGCACCGGCACCGTCGCGTTGTACTGGGAGATCGCGCCACACATCGCCACCCGCCCGTGCAGACGGAGCGCAGTGATCGCCGCTTCGAGGTGCTCGCCGCCGACGTTGTCGAAGTACACGTCGATGCCCTTGGGCGCCGCGGCGACGAGGGAATCGACGACGGTACCGTCGTGGTAGTAGAACGCGGCATCGAATCCGAGCTCGTCGGTCACATAGGCGATCTTCTCGGCCGAACCGGCGCTGCCGATCACCCGCGACGCGCCCATCAGCTTCGCGAGCTGTCCGGCAACACTGCCCACCGCGCCGGCCGCGCCCGACACGAACACGACCTCGCCGCGCTGCAGCCCGGCGATGGAGGTGAGCCCGGCGTACGCGGTGAGCCCGGTCAAACCCAGCACACCGAGGTAGGCGGGCAGTGGGGCCACCGAAGTGTCCACCTTGCGGAAGGTGCGCGCGTCGCCGACGACCAGGTCGCGCCAACCGAATTGGTGCTGCACCTGGTCACCGACGGCCAGATCCGGTGACGAGGACTCGACCACGACGCCCACGGCGCCACCGTCCATCACCGCACCGACCGCGAAGGGCGGCGAATAGGACTTGACGTCGTTCATCCGACCTCGCATGTACGGGTCGACGGAGATGTAGGTGTTGCGCACCGCGACCTGACCGTCGGTGGGGGCGGGTAGCTCCACCTCGACCAGCGCGAAGTTCTCGGCGGTCGGCCAGCCGTGCGGGCGTGAAGCCAGGTGGATCTGGCGTGAAATCCTCTCGGTGCTCATCGGATCTGTCTAGTCCGAGTCGGCGGGATTCCACGGCAACCGGTCGGACGGGGGTGGTCACACCACGCCGGTGCGTTGCGCCCGCTGCAGGCACGCCCAACCCGGCAGGGTCGGGAACCAGAACGTGAACAGGCGGAACACCAGCACGGTGGCTCCGGCCGTTGGGGCATCGACGCCGGCCGAGATGAGCGCGGCCGTGAGCGCCGCCTCGAGACCGCCGACTCCGCCCGGAGTGGGCACGGCCGCACCGACGGTGTTCGCCACCATGTACAGCGCGCCGATCCGCGCGAAGTCCATGTTCACCCCCATCGCCGACGCGCACACGGTGAACGCGGCAATGGTGGCCAGCTTCGCCAACGCGGTCCCGCCGAAGAGCTGCGCGAGCTTGCGGGGCCGTCGGGCCAGCGCGACGAAACTCGCCAACCCGGGGCCCACCGACTGTTTCACCCTCGGCACCACGACCCGCTTGCCCCAACCACTCAGCGCCACAGCACCGATCACCACGCAGACGATCACGAGGATGCCCAGGGTCCTGGTCGCCGAGGGAAGGCGGAACCGGCTCAGCTCGTCCGACGCGCCGCCCCAGACGAGGAAGACGACGATGAACACGGCCTGGACCGCGCCGCTGACCACGGAGGTGAGCCCCACGGCCGCCGCGCCGACGCTGAGCTCCACCCCTTCGCGCTGCAGATACCTGGCGCGCAACGCCATCCCGCCGGCGTTCGCAGGCGTGAAACGGTTGAGGAAGCCCTGCGCGAACATGATCTGGTTGGTGCGCAGGAAGGGAAGTTCCACGTTGACCGACCCGCTCAACGACAGCGCACCCCCCGAGTTGATCGCGAGCACCAGCGCGACGAGCAGGGGCACGGCCGCCCAGTTCATGGCGCCGAACGCCGCGCCGATGTCGCGCCAGTCCGAGGCGAGCGTGAACACATAGGACGCAAGAACGATGCTTCCGACGAGCGAAACCACGCCTTTGACCGTCACGCGACCGACCGGCGCGAGCTCGACGGACTCGGCGCCGACGGCCATGCGCAACGCCTCGCGGACGTCGCCCAATTCGACCGCGGCCGTCTTCATCGCGCTGCGTGTCCGCCCGGAGATGACCAGCGGTTGGAGCAGCGGCAACGTGGCGGTCAGAGAATCGGTGTCCAGAGCCGCCACCGCTGATGCCACGGCCCGCTCGATACCGAGGGCCACCGCGAGCGAACACAGCAGCTCGGCGATGTCGCCCGACAACATCTGATCGGACGCGTTCATCGACGCCCAGCGGAAACCGACCAAGGTGGGCCGACCGTTCTCCACCATCACCGCGTCGGTGTTGAGCCACCCGTGGGCGATTCGCCGCCCGTGCAATGTCGCGACGGCGCGCCAGGTCCCGACCAGTACCTCGTCGGTGATCGTGTCTTCGGGAAGGCGTCCCAGTGGCCGTCCTCCCACCCAGGTCGTGACGCTGAGGGTCGCATCGTCCGGGGTGAGACCGATCGCCACGGGACGGGTCGCGGCAACCCCCGCGGCCTGGGCGAATGCGAGCACGAGCTGTTCGTTCTCGACCGTCCGCCTGGGGGAACCGAGCGGGCGACGCTCGTGGAATCCTTTGACACGCGCCATCCGCCAGAGACGCACCACCAGGTCCTGATCACGCTGATCGCGCCCCAACAACACGGCGAGAGTGTCGGGGGCGCCGGGGTGCGAGACGCGAAAGCTCGGCGCAGTGCGTTCGTCGCCGTTGCGGCTGACCGCGGAAACGGCGAGACCGAGTCCCTGCAGCGTTTCGCCGACCGTCGCCGGGTCGATCCGGCGGTGCGGGGCACCCGTGATCACCAGTGCCACCGATCCCATGCAGACACCCACGGCCAGGATCAACAGGAGGTTCATCGGCACTTCGGTCGCGGTGAGCACCCGTAGGAACGCCACGCCGACGATGCCGTACGCGGCGATCCGACCCCAGGCCCGTGGCACGAACGGCGCCGCCGCGGTGATCACCGCGGCCCCGGCGGCCAGCAGTGCCGCGGAAGGATACGCATTGCCACTCAACCACGACTCGGCGACCCGGGAACGCTCCAACCCCACCGGCACACCGGAGCCCAGGTAACCGTCGAGCCCGGCCATCACGACTCCTCCGAGCACGGCCGCCAGTACGCCGAGCCCCAGGAATCGCCACTTCCGCATCGCCGCGAGCCAGATCACCGCCACGACGATGGCCACGGTCACCGCGATCTGGACGAGTCCGACCAGTGCGAACGCCAGCCCGTCGGGTATGGTCCTCACGAGACGCACCAGGTCGGTGCTGACCTCGGCGATCGAGTCGTCGAAGATGCGCGAAAACCCCACGAGGCCCAAGGTGACCGCAGCGGCGACGATCAGGCGCGCGACATCCGCCGGGTGTCGCTCCCACGTCGGCGACGAGGAATCCGGTGGCCGGTCGGTCACCCGACGAGACGCGTTCGCCATTCCGACCCCGGTGCGGCGAGCACTCCCAGGACCAGCCCCATCACCCGATGGTAGGCGGTCGAGGGAACCGGGACTCGGACTTTTCGGGCTGGCGGAAACACCGAATTCCCGGCCGGAACATCAAGACGTCATGTCCACCGAACCTGTCGGATCGACGCTCGGACGTCCCCGGGGAGGCTTCAATCGAACAGATCGCGGCGGGGCTCATCGGTGTAGGTGGGCGTGCGTCCCGCGCCGAATGCCCGGATCGCTTCGGGCAGGTTCTCGGTGAAGCCCAGCATGAGCTGGTTCCGGTCCTCCAGCTCGATCGCCGCCTCCAGGCTCGGGTTCTCCAAGTTCGCCCACACCACGTCTTTGGTCATCGACAACCCGTAGGGGCTGTACGCAGCCATCGTCTCGGCGACGTCCAGGGCCTCGTCCAGCAGCGCGTCGTCGTCCACGACGCGGGACACCAACCCCATGAGGGCGGCCTCGGCAGCGTCGACCGTCCTGCCGGTGAACAGGATGTCGTTCGCCCGTGCCGCGCCGATCAGTCGGGGTAGTAGCCAGGAGACGCCGAGCTCGGTGCTGGTCAGCCCGTTCACGATGCCCGTGCTGTTGAACTCGGCCGACGCGCCGGCGAATCGCAGTTCCGCGCCGAGTGCCAGACAGAACCCGCCACCGTAGGCCGGGCCGTTCACCGCGGCGATCACCGGCTGGGGTAGGCGGCGCAGCAACGGGATGATCCGGGAATAGTGACGCATCGAACGCTGGGCGATGCGCCCCATGGTCAACCCGTCGATGTTGGGGACCACGCCGTAGTCTTTCAAGTCGAGCCCCGAGCAGAACGCCCTGCCCGAACCGATGAGTACGACGACCGAGCAGTCGTTGTCGTCGCCGACGGTCACGAGCGTGTCGTACAGCTCGGTCATCAGCTCGATCGACATCGCGTTCAGTCGATCGGGCCGATTCAGCGTCACGACGCTGACGTGTCGACGGGGGCGGGAGACGGTGACCAGGTCCATTGTCGGCATTCTGCCCCGAAACACCGCCGACGACCGGTTGATCCCGCCGTTCCCGGCGACGCCCCGGTGTGGCGCCACATCGACGTGCGACCCGAGAGCGTCGTGTTCCGCTCCGAGGGGCCCATACGCTGGTCGCCGTGCGCGAGACCCCTGCCGAGATCGCCGCGATGGAGGGCCTGCTGTCATCGAGTGCCGCCGACGGCGGTGCGCACCTTCGCGGGATCTTCACCGCCGATCGCCGACCCTCGGCGCAGGAGATCTGCGCGGAGATGGCGGGCATGCGGCTGCTCACCGTCGCGACGGTCACTGCGGATGGACGTCCCATCACCGGACCGTTGGACGGGTATCTGCTGCACGGGTCGCTCTGGGTGAGCTCGTCCCCCGATTCGGTACGGATGCGGCATCTTGCCCAGCGGTCCGCGGTAAGCGCCACCTATCTCCCCGGTGAACGCTTTGCGCTGATCGTGCACGGCACCGCAGAGTTGCGGCCACTCCAAAGCGATGCGGCCGGTGAACTGCGCCAGGCAATGCTCGATCATTACGTCCCGCTCCAGGGTCCGTCCTTTGTCGCATGGCTCGAAGAGCTCGACGGCATCGCGGTGCGGATCGTGGCGAAGAAGATGTTCGCTTTCCGAACGGCCGACTGAGGCAACCGGGATCATCGCCAGCTCGATCAGTCGACCGGGTCGGCGACGCCCGCCGGTCGGCCGGCCGCGTTGCCGTCGGGATCGTCTGTCGTTCCGCTGTCGGGTTCGATGATCAGGCGTGAACCGCGATCCCAGGTGAGGTAGTTCCAGGCCCAACTCGCCAGGACCGACGCCCGATTGCGCATGCCCAACAACGTGACCAGATGCAGGCCCAGCCACGCCACCCAGGCGATGCCACCGCGCAGCTTCACTCCGACGGGAAGTTCGGCCACCGCGGCCCGCCGGCCGATCGTGGCCATGATGCCTTTGTCCCGGT
>CAZEAV010000164.1:5512-6492 GCA_964510215.1 uncultured Iamiaceae bacterium | reverse complement strand
TCGGGCATCACCTCGTCCCACATCTCCTTGGTCTCCGCGGTGTGCAGGTCGAACGTCTGCATCTCGTGCTCACCCGCACCACGGCCGGTGCCGAACTCGAAACGCCCGTTGGTGAGGTGGTCCAGCATGGCGACCCGCTCGGCCAGCCGGGGCGGATGGTTCACCTTGGGCGAGGTGTTCATGATCCCCGAACCCAGGTGGATGCGCGTCGTCTGGGCGGCGATGAACGGGATCAGGCACTCGGGCGCGGGCAGGTGCGAGTATTCGGTGAGCGTGTGGTGTTCACCGAACCACGCGTACTTCCAGTTGTAGGAATCGGCATGGACGGCATATTGGGCCTCACGCAGGAGCATCGTGTGCTCGGATTCGGAGTCGAAAGCCGCGGGGCCGGGCAGGTAGCCGTTGAAGAAGAGGCCGAATTCCATGGGGTTCCTCCTGGGTCAGTTCCGAGAACGTGTTCTAATGTAGTGCATTAGCACACCCGCGACAAGCGCGACCGGCGCAAACCCGCCGGGATACGCTCATGGGCGATGACCGCCACCGCGTCCCCACTGGACCGCCTCGACCCCGACGCCATCGCAGCCCTGCTGGACCGGGTCCGACGCGAGGTCCACCACGGACTGCTCCCGGCCACCCAGATCGCGGTGGCACTGGACGGCAGAGTCGTCATCGACGCGACCTACGGGGCGGCCGACACCACCCGGTTCATACCCTTCTCGGCGACCAAAGTGCTCACGGTGGCCGCGATCTGGCGGCTGATCGCGGATGCGGACGTCGATGTGTCCCGCACGGTCGAGTCCTATCTCGCGGGCTTCGGGTCGGGCGGCATGGGCGAGGTCACCGTCGAGCAGGTCCTGCTGCACACCGGCGGCTTCCCGATGGCGCCGCTCGGCCCGAAGCAGTGGCGGACCCATGCCGACCGCCTCGCCGCCTACGCGAACTGGCACCTTGAATGGCCGCCGGGGTCGCGCTACGTCTAC
>CAZEAV010000164.1:0-5502 GCA_964510215.1 uncultured Iamiaceae bacterium | reverse complement strand
CACCCCGTCTCGGCGCACTGGGTGCTGGTGGACATCATCGAGGCCGTCACCGGGGACGACTACCGCGAGGTGATCCACCGCCTGGTCACCGAACCGCTGGGCCTGCCCCGACTGCTCGGCATCCCGCTGGATGAACAAGACGACATCGCCGAGGTGGTCGGCGTGGGCGAACCCGCGACGATCGACGAACTCGCCGAAGAATTCGGCGAGCAGGTCCGGGACCAGCCGGAGATCCCGACCGATCTGGTGCTGTTCGCATTGACCTCGCTGAACCATCCCAAAGCCAAGGAACAGGGTGTCCCCGGCGGCGGAGCCGTGGTGCGCGCGGCGGACCTGGCATTGCTGTACCAGGGATTGCTCCACAACCCGGGCGGCGTCTGGGACGCCGAGGTGCTGGCAGACGGCACCGCCCGCGTACGCAGCCATCTGCCCGACCCTTCGGGCATTCCCGCCAACCGCACCCTCGGGCTGGTCGTCGCGGGCGACGACGGCCTCGCGCCCTACCGCGGGTTCGGCACGCGTACGTCGGCCCGGGCATTCGGCCACAACGGCGCGGGCGGACAGCTCGCCTTCGCCGACCCCGCCACGGGAATCTCGGCGTGTTATGTGACCAACGGGCTCGATCAGAACCTGGTCCGCGAACACCGGCGCAACGTCGCCATCGCCGACGCGATCGCTGCGCTCGCGCCGCGCTAAGCATCCCGCCCGCCGACCGACAGCCGTTCTCCACTGCCGCCCGACCGACCGCTTGCGGTCCGAAATCCTGAAGCAACCCTCGACCAAATCCGGAGCAAAATCCCGCCCACAGCGGCTTCCGGAACCGGGATTCAGCCGTCGACCTTTCCTCGGCAGCATCGTCAGCCCTGGCAGCCGGCGAGGTGGCTGCCGAGATCGACGACGTCGTGCGCGGTGGACTCGTCACGACGGACGTGCAACACGATCTGCCCGACACGATCTGCCGGTCGGTCGACGCCGCAAGCGTCGTATCCGTTCGGGGGATCCGGTGAGATGAGTCTCGACACCCTGTCCCACGGGTGTGCCATTTCGGGCGGGCGCGCGAAAACGTCGACCTACGGCGGCCATTCGACGCGAACAGGCCCCGTTGTGGGCGACTTTTCCAATCTCTCCAGTCGATTCGGTGCTGACTTGGCACCAAAGCGGTACCATTCGCGCCATGGCAATGAACCTTCGGCTCGGATCGGAAGCCGCCGAGGCGGTCCGACACGAAGCCCAACGGACCGGGCGTTCGCAACAGGATGTGATCCGAGAGGCGGTCAATCGCCATCTGGGCCTACTCGGTGGCGAGCAGCCCCGCAGCGAGCTCGGGGCGCTCATCGCGACCGGAAGCGTGCGCGCCCCACGCACCCCGTACCGCCGGATCACCGAGCGACTCGAACTTCCCCAAGGCCTCACGACCGACGACCTGCTCGACCGGAGCGACCGGATCTGACGTGCGCGTCTATTTCGACAGCAGCGCCCTCATCAAGCGATCCGTCGCCGAGGCCGAATCCGACGCGGTCGAGACCACGATCGGCAACCACCTCATCGCCGGAGACGCCGTCGTCTCCTCGTCTCTGGCCTGGATCGAGGTGAGCCGAGCCCTCCGCAGCCGGCTCGACGACGACACGACCGACGACATGATTCAGGACGCGATCGAGTCGGCCGTCTCGGGGGTGGCTGAACACCTCATCACGGGCGAGGTCATCGGGCTCGCCAAGCGGATCGGGCCGAACCGGCTGCGCGCACTGGACGCGATCCACTTCGCATCCGCCGTCCTCCTCGACGCCGACCTGGTCGTCGCCTACGACGACCGACTCCTCGACGCCTGTCGACGCAGCGGCCTCGCGGTGGCCACGCCGGGCCACTGACGCGGCCCACCAGGGCCGCCATTCGGACACTCGGTCGAGCCCGATTCCCGACTCGCCCGACCGCTCCTGAAACTCGGAGCCAAAGGGCGACAATCCGACCTTTTCCCGCCAGATTTCGCCTAGGGCTGCCGGGCAGGTCCGAACTTCGGTTCTCAGGGACGATCCAACGCGCCTGCCCGTTCGGCCAGGCCGGGAGCGTCCAGCGACTCGGCGACCGTCGAGAAGTCTGCACGGGGCCTCTTCCAGCGCCAGTCGTCGACGGTGCCGGTCACCTCGGGCGAGTCGGAGAGCACGGTCGCGATCCGGCGGAACAGCACCGCCGCTTCCCAGTCGGCGGCGAGGCGCTCGGCGAGCTTCGCGGCGCCACGCACCGGGACGTCCCACGCGCCGGGGTCTCCGGGGATGTCCTCGAGGTGCGGATACCGGGCGAGTACCGTCGCCGTCGACTTGGCACCCCAGCCACGCAGGCCGGGGAACCCGTCCGCCGCGTCGCCCACCAGCGCGAGGTAATCCGGAATCGACTCCGGTGCCACGCCGAAGCGCTGCCACACCCCGTCGGTGTCACGGATCTCGCCTCTGCGGCGGTCGAACTGCACGATCTTGCCGCCCACGCACTGGGCGAGGTCCTTGTCCGGGGTGCAGATGAGGACCCGGGAGACCCGCGCGTCGGCCGCGGCGATCGCGGCGCCGGTGGCGAGCCCGTCGTCGGCTTCGGCGTCGCTCATCGGCCACACCGTGAAGCCCGCGGCGCCACAGACGTATTCGAACAGCCCGAACTGTTCGGCCAGATCGTCGGGGACCCCTTCGCCGGTCTTGTACCCGGCCCACAGCTCGTTGCGGAACGACTCCACGACATGATCGGTCGCCACGGCCACATGGGTCGCTCCCTCGGAGACCATGGAGATCAGCGACCCCACCACGCCCCGCACCGCCGCGACCTCACGGCCCGAGTCGGTGCGATGCGACGGCAGCGCGTGATAATGCCGGAACAACTCATAGGTCCCGTCCACCAGGTGCACGTCCAATCCCATGATGCCAGTCTGGCGGGTTCAGAGCAGCGCCCGGACCATGGTCTGGTCATGGGTGCGGGCGCCGGTCGGGGTGCGCTCACCGGGGAGCAGCAATGGATCGCCGTGTGGTGAGAAGCCCATCGCCTCGAAGAAGCGAATAGCGTCGGCGTTCTCGTACAGCGTCTGCAGGAAACACCCCGGGCACCCCTCGGCCCGCAACACGTCCAACCAGGTCGTCACCAGGCGCCGCCCCGCACCCGAGCCGCGGATCTCGGGCAACAGGTTGATGTGCAGGTGCGCCGGGTAGGCCGGGTCGACGAAGTCATAGTCGGACGGGCGGATCCCGTGTCGGATCCGGTCGCCGGCGGCGTCGGCCACCGTGCGCCAGATGAATCCGGCGGTGCCGGGACGAAACGCGAGCCCACGGCGCACCACATGCCGTGCCGCGGGCGCCGCCGGCGACCACGCTTTGGACGAATCCCGGCACCCCAGCAGGTAACCCTTCACCTGCCCATCGGCTTCGGCGACGAAACACGACTCGGGTTCACGGTCGGTGTAATAGCCGCTGAACATGTCGGCGAAGCTCTCCTCGTCGGACCACTGGTAGTCCACGGGAGCGCCGGCGAATCCGGTCAGGAAGCAGATGTGACGAACCGCTGCGCGGTCACGGGAGGCATAGGGACGCACGACGATCTCCGGCACCCGCTTCACGCTAGATGCTGCGACCACAAACGTTCGGCGGCTCGCGACGGCCGGGCCCTGTCAGTCCCCGGCGCCGAGCAGGGGTGCCACCACACCGCGGACGATGTCCGCGACCAGCGGCAGCAGATCGCGGTACACGCTGGTCGGGCGCCAGTACAGCGCGATCGACCGGTGCGGCACCGGTGGGGTGAACCGCCGCAGTTCGATCCGCGGGTTCTCGGGAACCGGCGGCCGCACCGCCAACTCGGGGAGCAACGTGACGCCGACCCCGGCCGAGACCATCTGGGCCAGCGTCGACAGGCTCGTCGCCCGGAACCCACGCCGTTCCGCGGCACCGGTCAACCGACACACCTCCAAGGCCTGATCGCGCAGGCAGTGGCCTTCCTCCAGCAACAGGAGGTCCTCGCCGGCCAGCGCGTCAGCCGACACCGGGGAGGCGTCCGCGACCAGGGGGTGGCTCTCGGGAGCGGCGAGGACGAACTCCTCATCGAAGAGGGGTTCCACGTGGAAGTTCCCGGCATGCACCGGTTGGGCGAACATTCCGGCATCGAGCGTCCCATCCGACAACCGGGCGACGAGCGCGTCGGTCTTGTCCTCGATGAGCAACAGCTCCAGACGCGGGAACCGCTCGTTGATCGCCGGCACCACGTGCGGCAGCAGATAGGGCGCAAGCGTCGGAAAGATCCCGACCCGGAGACTGCCGGCCTCCGGGTCGACCGCTTGGCGCGCGATCGCACGGATCTCGTCGGCTTCGGCCAACGCGGCGCGGGCATGGTCGACGACGGCACGTCCGGCCTCGGTGAGCGTGATCGAGCGGGGATTCCGCTCGATCAGCTCGACGCCCAGATCGGATTCGAGTTTCCGGATCTGCGTCGACAGGGTGGGCTGGCTGACGAAGCAGGCTTGCGCCGCACGGCCGAAATGCCGGTGATCGGCGACCGCGACGAGGTATTCGAGGTCGCGCAGGTTCATCAGCGCATCACGCTACGCGGGAACGGGCACGCCGCGGTCGACCGCTTCGGTTTCGGCGACGTCGTGGCGGATCAGATGGTCGAACGCGCTGAGCGCCGCGGTCGAGCCCGCACCGAGGGCGATCACGATCTGTTTGTAGGCGACGGTCGTGGCGTCACCGGCGGCGAAGATGCCCGGCACCGACGTGCGACCCCGATCGTCGACGACGATCTCCCCGCGCTCGGACAACGCCACGACCCCGTCGAGCCATTCGGTCATGGGAACCAGCCCGATCTGGACGAACACCCCGTCCAGATCGACGGAGTGGGGCGACTCGTCGTCGCGGTCCACATAACACAGGCCGGTGACCTTGGTGCCGTCGCCGACGACCTCGGTGGTGGCCGCGCCGGTGATGACCTCGACGTTGTCCAGGCTCGCCAGCTTGCGCTGGAGCACCTCGTCGGCACGCAGTTGCGGATCGAACTCGATGAGCGTGACATCGCCGCACACCCCGGCCAGATCGATCGCGGCCTCGGCGCCGGAGTTGCCGCCGCCGACCACGGCGACCTGTTTTCCCTTGAACAGCGGCCCGTCACAATGCGGGCAGTAGGTGACGCCCTTGTTGCGGAACTCGTCCTCGCCGGGCACGCCGAGGGTCCGCCACCGGGCGCCGGTGGCCAGGATGACCGTGCGGGCGGACAGCGTCGCGCCGGAGGCCAAGTCGACCCGGTGCAGGCCACCGTCCTCGGCCGCGGGCACCAGCCTGGTCGCCGTTTGTTGCCCCATGACGTCGACGTCGTAGTCGTCGACGTGGGCCTCGAGCGCGGCGGCAAAAGCCGGACCGGTCGTGGACGGGACCGAGATGAAGTTCTCGATCGACATGGTGTCGAGGACCTGCCCGCCGAAACGTGCGGCGACCAACCCGGTCCGGATGCCTTTGCGTGCGGCGTAGACGGCCGCCGATGCCCCGG
>CAZEAV010000163.1:0-6535 GCA_964510215.1 uncultured Iamiaceae bacterium | reverse complement strand
CTGCTCCGCACGGTCGGGGCCTACCGCATGGTCATCGGCCAGCCCCGCCAGGAGGACCTCCTGCGCTATTTGGCCAGCGACGATACTGAGGACTGGAGCGACCTTCGCATCGACCTCACTCCTCGTGTCAAGTAGCTGTCGAATAGCAACAGCCACATACCCAGACACAAGAGGCAGCGCATTCTGCTCCCACAACTGCCCGTTTCTCTGACGCCGCGCGTCGCCGGCCCGTAGTCTCCCGACTAGCGCGACGGAGACCCTATCACCGGCTCCCATGGCCTCCCATCCGACAAGGCATCTACGAGCTGGGTCAACTGCACATGTGTCAAACAATCAACGAGCTGCGGCCCGGTCACGAAGGTCGCGCGCTTGCATAGTTCCCGAGCAAACTGCATTCGACCGGAACCCTGATATGCGATCACTCGGCGAGCAAGCTCAATCACCAAGTGACGATTGCGCGCCAGTGATGTACGTTCGGTGAGCTGGACTAGTTCGTCTTCGTTCAGGTTCTCGGCACCTTGACCGTCCAGTTCTGCCAACAGTTCGTAGCGGCGCCAAGCTCGGCGCAGGACGTTTCGTGGCCCGCCGAGGGCACGACTTTCACTCAATTCGGGGAATCGCGCCCACACGAGGTCAGGGAAGACCATGAGAGAGAGAAAGTTCCACGTGGAAGCGTGGGCGGCGTCGGAGTTCACGATGTGCAGATGTCGGTACAGGGAGCGACCAAGGCACCAGTCGTAAGTGGGCATGGATGTCCTGATTCGCCCCTCGGAGTCCAACATGTCGTCGAGGTCGGCGCTTACGGCGTCGCGGACGAACGAAACCATCGACGGGCCCGCAACCTGCCCCCCTGTGGGGACAGGCGCAGCGTGTTCGTGTTCGACAGCGACGAGATCGGTGATGGCGCGAAACGACTCTTCAGCCGCGTCTCGGACGAGTGCCAAGCGAGCCAAGGCGTCGACCTCAGTGAGACGCGGATAGACATATGTGCTCATGGCCGCTGATCCTGGAGAAATTCGAACCCAACTTGCAGGAGGCGCTCGAAGCGCGCGGGGTCGGTGCGGGCGATCTCGACCGCGTCGGAAAGGTCCATCGTGAGAAAGCTGCGGGTCATGGCCTCCAAACCGGAGCGGAGGCTGGCATCGGCGTGGATGTCGCCGGCATCGAAGTTTAGGCCACGATCGGCCGCAACCGCGGTCAGCAGATGTCGCGCCACGTCGAGGCGGAGGAATGCGTGCAGGGTAGCCGTGCGAGGGCCAGTCATGGCGATGAGGTCAGCGGAGGCAGGATGGTCGGTATTGATGAGCAGGCGCACGCTGCCAACGAAGCTGTCGTCGAGGTCGGTGAAGTTGGTTCGCAGAGTCCAGGCCGCCGGTTCCAGACGCAGCGAGGAGAAGCTGACCGCCTCGGTTGGGAATCGGTGTAGATCGCCCTCGAGGGCCACCGTCGTGGTTGGGGACTCCAGCAAGCGCGAGGCCGGGCGAAACGCCCGCAGACCGACCATGGGTAGAGGGCTGTTGAGGACCAAGTGGGCAGTCAGCCTGACCCGATCGGCAAGGAGACCAGACTTCACCTCGACTCCGACCGGAGCGCTGTTTTCGAGCACTGTGGAAAGGGGGGTGGCGCTGTGGTCACGGTGTCCGGTGGCAGGGCAGTCGATCATGACGACGAAGTCCACGTCTTCAAGGACATCCAAGCCGGTCGACTCCAAGAACGCAGTCTTATCGACATCCACAGTGGTGGCGAAAGACGTGGCAGTGGAGTAGTCCCACGCCGTCAGGCGATCTGCCACAGGTTCGGGGACGCCGCCGTCCCGGGCGACGACCCAACCGCCCCAGTCGACGGCTTCGGCGGTGGCTCGTCGATGGGGGAAGAGCCGTGCCTTGCTCACCATGCCTCCGGTACCGGTCGCAGGTCGAGATCGGCGACCAGGTCGGTCGCCACTTCAGCCACGAACCACGCTGCGTCACCCGGCTGAAGGAATGGTGAGTCCAGAGGTAGCTGAGGCGGCGGCTCGTCGACATCGGGCGGCGCGAGGGACCAACCCACGGGTCGTGCCAGTGTCTCGTCGTCGACGGCGCCGCCCTCCACGCCCACGCCGACGGTTGCGGTGACGAGCGCTGGTTGGCCCGCAGATTCGAGGACGCCGCGGACTGCAACGGTCCGCATCCCGTCGCGGTCGACGCCCAAGAGGTGCCGATCGATGCGGATGCGGGGACGTCGCAGCCGAGGGGTTCGCGGCCGGGTCGGGCGACGACCAGGTGCGCTGCCTCCGACTGGGCCCATCAGGGGCGCAAGAGAATCGGCGAGGGCGGCGACAGACACGCCTGATTGCTGCGTTGCCTCCTCGGATGCTGGGGCCAAGTGATCGTCCACGGCCTGCCGGATGCGTTTGAGGGCCATATTGACCACTTGTCGCTGGGCCTTGTCCTTCAGAGCTTCGGGGACCCAGTCATCGTGCGATGGGGGCTCCGACATGGCGAAAGCGTCATCCGTGTCGGTTTCCGGTTTGAAGACAGCACACCATTGCATGGTGGGGGAGTCCAACTTACGCAGTTCGAGGTATTTCACGAGCAGTTCGGCGTCGTGCCGCATGAGAGCCACGCTGGAGATGGGTTCTTGGAGAGGAACAACCTCCTTGGCGCCCGCTTCCCACTCGACCTGCGGGAAGCGAGTAATGGCCAGGTGGCCGAGGGTGCGTGCTGGCCGGTACATCTCGATGGGGACGACCTGGGTCGGGAGCATTGTGTGGTGGTCCTGACCGGCTTGGGCGGCTCGGACGGCGTCCAGTGCCTGCGTGAACGCTAACAGGATGGGGTGGGTTGATACGTCGGGCAAGGGGACTTCGGCGCCGTTGAGCTGGATGGAGACCCGCATCTGGTCTTGGCTCTCCGTTGCGGGAACGAGCTTGGGCCAAAGATGCCACAGGGTGGACTCCACAAGTGCCCGGACGTCGTTGCGTCGGTCCTCTCCCCCGAGGTCTGGGTCGATGATGAGCAGGCTGGTCCCGGTGTCGTCGGCATCGAAGTGGGTAGCGAACAGACTCTCAGCGAGGGCTTGGGCGGGAGCCCCGACGAGGGGCTCGACGCGGGGTTCGCCATCGGGCGTCACACCCCACCAGTGACGACCTGTGTAGCGCTTTCCGCCACTTTCGAAGCTTCTTCCGAAGGCAGATCCGATGAGTCGGTGTTGTAGCTCGCCGTCGTGGGGCGTGCGGGACCAGAACAGCACGGTGCCCAAGCTACTGGTGGTGTAGGAGATGGTCTTTCCGAAGCCGTAGGTGCCGGCGCCAAGGTTGACGTCTCGGGGGGTCCCGATGTTCATGACGAGGTCGATGAAGTCGGTGACCTGATCTGGAGGGATGGCTAGGTCGTTGCGGATGGGACCGCCCAAGCCCTTGGCGCCGCGGTCGGAGATCTCGAGTACCCACAGGTCCTCGCCGTCCAGCCGGGACCGGACGGGGATCGGACCGGCGTCACGAGTGAATACACGTTCGCGAAGGATGGCGAGCTCATCGGGCCCCAGGCGGCGCAAGTTCATCGTGAACCGCAGTGGTGTTGTGGATCCACGGAGTCTGGCGTCCCAGCTGTTCTGTGCCGTCTCCCGAACCAAGACGGACACTGGCGCTAGGTCCGGAGTGCCCAGCAATCGGGCTGCCCCTTTCCCGTCGATGTCCCCAACTGTGAATTGCTTTGGGAACCAGTTCATGGTGGCTTCGTCCGGCAGCTCCGCAAGGCGTCGGCGTGGGTGAGCGGGGGTTCGCATGGCACCGTGGGGGATCGCCTCATAGACGTCGATCGGCACCTCGGGAGTCAGCTCCGCTGAGGACGGCGCCAAGGATGTCGGTGAGGACGCCGTGACGACGGCAGGGATCGGAGCCGGTCGAGTGTCGTCAATGGAGGGCTGCCGGGCCGGATCCGCCGCAGAGCCATCTTGGCCGATGGTGAAGTCGTCGGCTCCTGCCATGACGACCGCGTCGGTGAACGAGCCACCCTCGTCCAGCGCATACTTGGCCATCTGCCAGGTCTGCCCACTGGGGTGCAGGCCGGCGGCGCGCAGGTAAGCCGATAGCACGGTGTTGAGCGTGAGGTTGGCGCCGAAGTAATGCTCGGCGACAGGCTGCAGCGCCTGCTCCAGTTCGGCGTCGGTCATGCGGCGCACCATTCGGCGAGCACCTCCTCCATTCGTTGCGGGCTCATCGGAGCCGGCGCGGCAGCCAAGGACAGCTCGTAGTGGATCCGCGAGACCGCGGTGCGGCGTTGTGCGGGGATGTCCCTTGAACGCAGGCCCGGAAAGTCCTGCCCGACCAACCACAAGCGAGCTGACCTGATGGAGAACGTTGGCGCCGGTTGGCCCGACTCGAACACATAGCCGGCCGCCCCGACGGCACGGATCAGCGCGGTACGGGAGAAGCCGACCGAGATCAGATCTCGGATCCGATCATCAAGGGTTTGCCCGGCCTCGTCCTGTGCGCAGTGCAGGACGAGCAGGTGCAGACCGTCGGGCGCGGTATCGGGATCGAGCTGGTCGATGTTGCTGACCTGAATGGACTGCCCATCGACGCTGGCGGTGCTCTTGACCTCCAAGCGTCTGCCCTCGTTAACGAAATCATGGCTGCGTCTCCGAGGCCCTACCCAGCAAGCCAATGCGCGCGAGGGGAAAGACATGCCTAGCAGGCGGAGCGCTTCCAACTCACCGACCAAGCCCAAGGCCACGTCGCGAGGGAGCACATCGGTGCGGCTTCGCAATAGATCACGCCAGTCCTCCAAAGCCGCTGCACAAGTGTGAGCCGGGGCGGAGGGGTCGCCCGAGAGCCGCTCGAGAATGTCGGTGACCAAGTGCTCGAAGACGAGGTCTAGACCCGGCTCAGTGCATTCGAGGTCGGCGAAACGCATCGTCTCCTGCTCCAACACCAGCTCTCGCGTCCGCAGATGGACGCCGGCCGTCCGATCGTCCAGATCCGGCTCCCGCGGCTCGAGAGGGAAGAGGGCGTGCTTGTGCCACTCCGTATCCACGGCGACCCGGAGAGGCCCAGCGGGCAGCCGCAGGTCGATGACGCGGGAGCGCAAATGATCCTTCCTCGGCGAATGATCCTTCCTCGGCGAGCCGGCCTCGTTTCGGACGTGGACGAATTCCTCCGCTACGTCGATCACGGCTCACCCCTGATCAGGTCTTGGGCGTCGACATTGGCCGAGCGCTCGCCGTCCTCGGGAAGCTCCTCAATCTCCTCATCAACCTTGGCGTTCCAACTGGGCTGGACGGCGAGATAGTCCCCATCGCCGACCAAGTCCTCCGCCGGCAACTCGGGAAAGACGATACCCACGCCCACGATGGGCAGCTCCGCCCGCATGGAGCGTCTGGTCTTGGCCTGCTCCGAACGCAGGGGGATCGACCGATGAGACACACCATAGATCATCAATAGTCCCGCCTCGGGCCGAATCGAGGATCGAATGTCGGGCCAAGGCAGCCCTTCGCGACGCAGGGTGGTCACCGTCTCGGAGTCCAAATCGGCCGTCCAGTCTTGGATGGACAGCAGTGCCTTGATGTTGGCCCGACCAGTTCGGCCGTCGGCCAGGGGTGCCCGGTTGACCAAGGGCAAGGGCGTCTCCAAGCCCAAGTCAAGGTCACCCAAGTCGACGGGCGCGCCGTCGGCGTCCTTATGTGGTCGGTCAGTTCCGATGAAGACGACGTTCCACGGCGTGGCTTGGGCGTAACGCTCGATCCAGTCGGCGACGTGGTCCGAACGCAGGCCTTGGTCGGGGTGGAAGTGGTACTGCTGGACAAAGGCCACGACGGCTTCCACGTTGACATCCAAGAACTGTCGACGTGCAGGGGCCTGAACGCCCTGATCGCCAGACTGTGCGCAAGCCGCAGCCAAGGTGCGAGCAGCCTCGATGTTCTCTGCCAAGATGTCATTGTCCTTCTCGTGAAGCATGAAGGTCTGGTGACGCTGACCGGCGAAAGACACATGCACCAGCCGAGCATGGTGCATTCGGTTCGGGGCAGTGATCGACAGCCGCCCGGGATGAGCGCGAACCCGCAGTCCCATCTCCTGTGGAGTGACACCCAGCCGCTCCAGTCGGCGGATCTCCACGCGGAGCTCCTCCTCGACCGTCGCCAAGAACGTGAAATCGGCCGCCAGTTCCTCGGTCATCCAGATCCGGGGCAGATCCTCGTAACCGGGGCGGTAACCGAACCACCTGCCCATCTGCAGCAGGGTGTCGTAGGTGTTGGACGTGCGAGCGAAGTAGGAGACGATCAGCCCCTCAAGCGTTAGCCCTCGCGATAGGGTGCCGCCTCCGACGGCGATGACGGTCTCGGTGACCGGCCGCCCAGACTCCGTCTGTCGTGCATAGTCCAGCCGGTCGTCAGACAAGCCGTTGTCAACCACGACGCGTACCTCCCCCAGCACATCGACCAGCACCGTCGCCACCTCGTCCCACGACGGCATGGGCTGGTCGTTGACGCCGGTGACCCGGCCGACCTCCTCCTCATAACACTGACGGAAGGCAGCCAGGTCGTCATCCTCCAGGCG
>CAZEAV010000162.1:0-6543 GCA_964510215.1 uncultured Iamiaceae bacterium | reverse complement strand
TATGAGCCGGTCACCGACGCCGAGGTGCTTGACGCGTTCGGGCTCCTGAGCCGCACCGAGGGGATCATCCCCGCGCTGGAGTCCGCGCATGCGCTGGCCTGGGTCTCACGCGAACGGGCTGCGCTCGCCGGCAGGACCGTGGTGGTCAACCTCTCCGGGCGTGGCGACAAGGACGTCGCCCAGGTCGCCCGCATCCTCGGGGCGGTCGATGCCTGAAACTCCCGGCGTGCCACTGGCCGAGGCGCTGGTGTCCGCGCGCGCCCGCGGCCGCAAACTTCTCGGTCCCTACGTCACCGGCCGCCTCCGGTCGGACTGGCTCGACATCGTCGGCGCGTACGTGGACGCCGGCGCGGATCTGGTGGAGGTCGGCATCCCGTTCTCGGATCCGGTCATGGACGGGCCCACCATCCAGGCGGCCTCCGCCAAGGCGCTGGAGCGTGGCGCCACCCCGCTGGGCATCCTGGGTGACCTCGCGACGATCGAGTGGCCGATCCCCATCGTGGTGATGACCTATTACAACCTCGTCCACCGTGTCGGGCCGGAACGGTTCGCGCACGAGATGGCCGCAGCCGGGGTGCGGGGCATCATCCTGCCCGACGCCCCGATCGAGGAACTGGGTCCCTGGTGGGAGGCCGCCGCGACAGTCGGCATCGCGACCGTCGGCCTGGTCGGTCCCGTCACGCCCGACGATCGGATGGCCGAGGTCTGCGGCGCGGCGTCCGGGTTCATCTACGGCGTGAACCTGATGGGCGTCACCGGCGAACGAGCGGACGTGTCCGCGGACTCCGCGGTGCTCGCCCGACGGATCAAGGCAACCACGGAACTGCCCGCGCTCATGGGGTTCGGGATCTCCACGCCGGAACAGGCCCGGGAGGTGGCGTCGGTCTCTGATGGTGTGATCGTGGCCTCGGCCATCATGCGGAGGATGCTCGAAGGGGACACCCCGGGCGATGCCGGCGCGTTCGTCGCCGACCTGCGTCAGGCGATCGATCTGGTCATTTGAGGGGTGTCACCGTCGTCGGGGGTGGCGCCGTCGTCGGCGGTGGACCGTCCGGCGCATTGCCACTTGTCGCATTTCCGTCACTCTGTGCGTCGAAGGACGCGCTGGTGACGACCCAGCCCTGGGGCCGGTGCTCGGTGTTGATCTGCACCAGGCCGGTTTCGGTCCGGTAGACGCAACCGCCCTGGGGGAGCGAGTCGTCGGTGGTGCACCCGCGGATCCACATGGACGGGTCGGGTGTTCCGAAGATGCCCATGACGGCCATCGGGTCGGCGATCTGCGCGGCCGCGGCCTTGTCGTGGTGTTCCCAGGCTGCCACCAGCTCGGCCGCCGCTTGGGCGCTGGTGGGCGCGCCGCCCGTTGCCTTCACCGCCGTGGCCGTGGTCGGAGCGGCCTTCGAAGTGGGCGTCCGGACCGTCGTCGACGTGGTCCCACTGGTCGAACCAGAGCTCGACGAGCACCCGGCCACGAGGCCGAGGAGTACCAGCGATGCCGACACGATGACGGCCCGATGACGACGCATGCCCCATGAGGCTACCGAGCCAGATGCCGATCGAGGAACGCGCACGTCCTGGTCCAGGCGAGGGCGGCCGCGTCGGGGTGGAAACTCGGGCCCGGCTCGAGGAATCCCGACTCGGTGCCGGCATAGTCGAAACATTCCACGACCTCGCAGTCCAGGTGCAGCGCGGCGCTCAGCAGCATCTTGTCGTCCTCGTCGACCAACGCGTCGTGCTCGGCGAAATGACCCTGGACCGCGCAACTCAGGTGCAGCCGGTCGACGTCCTGGGACCCGTAGAAGAAGCACAGTGCGCCGATGAGTTCCGGGGCCCGTGACGCCAGCCCGAGTCCCCAGGACGCGCCCGCCTGCAGTCCCACCACGCCGATGCCGGCGTCGGGGGTGAATGTCGAGTCGCGCAACAGGGTCGCCGAGGACAGCACCAGGTCGGCCACCGCGTCGACATTCCTCGCGGCCAGCCACTCCCGCGCGGTGTCGGGGTCCGACGTGGTTCTGCCGTCGCCGACGAGGTCCGGCGCCAGCGCCACGAAACCCGCGTCCGCCAGTGCGTCGCATCGGGCTCGCACCCCGTCACCGAGACCCCACCACGACCCCAGCACCAGTACGCCACGTCCGGCGTCGCCTTCGGGCGCGATCAGATACCCAGTGTCGGTCACCGCGTCGGCCGTGGCCGGTGCGTCGGCACCGATTCGTACGATGTGGCCATTCCCCGGACGCTACCGTTCCCTTCATGCCAGCCGAACGAACAACCCTTGCAGTCGGTGACCGCGCCCCGGCGTTCCACCTGGAGAACCAGCATGCGGAGAAGATCCGACTCTCGGCGTTCAAGGGGGCTCCGGTGCTCGTGTACTTCTATCCCAAAGCCGACACGCCCGGTTGCACCACTCAGGCTTGTGGGCTGCGCGACGTGGCCGGTGACATCGGCGACGCGGCCATCATCGGCATCAGCCCCGACGCACCCGACAAACTCGCCCGGTTCGACGACACCTACGGCCTGGGATTCACCCTGCTGTCGGATCCCGATCACCGCACCATCGAGGCGTACGGTGCCTGGGGCGAACGCAACATGTACGGCCGCAGGTACATGGGCGTGATCCGGTCCGCGGTCCTCGTGGATTCCAAGGGAAAAGTGAGCCACGTCTGGCCCAAGATCAGCCCCAAGGACACGCCGGTCAAGCTGCTGGCGGCTCTGGAGGAACAGGGGTGAGCGTGGCGGGCTGATCGCCGTCGCCGAGCACGTGCGCCGCGCGGGTCCGGTTTCTCCGCACGGCGACATCCCGCCACACTTTGATGCCCGCTCCCACCACGACCACGACCGCGAAGGGCCGGATTCCTCGCCGCTTCATCGGTTACTAAGCTCCTTGGCTTCTGCACGTCGCAATCCCCGCCCGGATGGCGAAATTGGCAAACGCGATGGTCTCAAACACCATTGCCCGAAAGGGCTTGCGGGTTCAAGTCCCGCTCCGGGCACCACCACACGGGCGGATCGGGGGCCCAAGTCGTGACTGCCAGAGCGACCAATTCCACGTCACGGATGCTGCGCCGGCTCGGACTGCCGGACACCGAGGCGTGCCGCGCGCTCGTGGTGCAGCTGGACCAGTCGGTCGCGCGCACCGACCGGCGCGGCCGCATTCTCGGATTCCGATTGGGCGCGCAGGACTTTCTCGCCGACGTGCCCGCGAGCGTGCTGTCGAACTTCGAGGCCGATCCGGGCGCCTATCTGACCGACATGCTCGAGCCCGACGCCAGGCGGCATCTCCTCGAGACCATCGACGCGAGCCTCCGCCACGGCGAGCCGGTACCCATCGAGATCTCGACCCGGTTGGCGGGCCGTCCGATTCAGCTCGCCGCGACGTGTGCCCCCTGTGGTGGCGACGAGGTGCTGTGGGTGGTGCGCGACCTGACCACCCAGCACGAGGAGCGGCGCGTCGCCGCCGAGCGGAACCTGCTCGAGTCCACCATCAACGATTGTCTGCACTCGCTCATCGACATCGACGGCGAACAGCTCGATCTCGCGCTGGAGTCGGTGATGCACCGGATCGCGGAGTTCTTCGGCGCCAACCGTGCGTATCTGCGCCGGTTCCGCGACGCCAGCCACGTGGAGGTGATCTGTCAGTGGCGGACCAGCCGTGCACGGCGTGCCGTGTCGGGTACGTCCATCGCGGGCAAGGGAGCGTACCCCTGGGCGGCCCGACACCTGAGTTGCAATCGGGTGCTGGTGGTTCCCGATACCGGTGCACTCGGACCGGAGGCTGCCACCGACCTGGGGCACCTGGACCTGACGCGCGACCGGGGTTTTGTCTGGATCCGAACCGGTCCGCCGCGTCGTCCGACGGGCATTTTCGGGTTGGTGTTCGACGAACCGGTCCCGAGACGCGCGCCGGAGACCTACGAGCCGCTCATCGCCCTCGCGGACACGATGCTGTCCCTCGTCGAGCGGAACGTCGACACGGCCCGCCGCGAGTTGCAGCACCGGGTGTTCGAGCTGATCGCGCGGGGGGCGCCGCTGGGCGACGTGCTCGATGAGGTCTGCCGACTCGGTGTGACCGGGGCGCCGGGTCAGATCTGTGTGGTCTGGCTCGCGGGCGACGACGGCACACTCCGTCCGGCCGGGTCGACCCTCCCCGCGGCGACGATGTCCGCATTCGACCCGCTTCCGGCCGACGCGCTCGAAGCCCGGGCAGCGGGAGACGGTTCGAGCCGTTGGCTCCGACGTGACGACCCCGACGCGCCGCCGCTGGGACCCCTGGCCGATCACCTCGCGGCGACCGCGGTGGCGGTCACGGTGTTGCACTCGTCGAATCGGGATCGCATCACCGGGGTGCTGGCGGTGTACGACACCAGTGACGATCCGGTGAACCCGGACTCGCGTGGCGGGGCGTCGCCGGCCACGGCCGCATCGCTGGCGACCATCGCCATCGAGCGCACCGCCGACCTCGTCGAGTTGTCCCACCGCGCGACGCACGACGCGCTGACCGGTCTGGCGAATCGGGCCACGTTCCTCGATCGCCTCGCGGCGTCACTGGAGCGGGCCGCGGCGACGGGACGACTGGCGGCGGTGCTGTACTGCGACATCGACCGGTTCAAGGAGATGAACGACCGGCTCGGTCATGCCGCAGGCGACACCTTGTTACGGATCCTGGGGGCGAGGGTGGTCGCACAGATTCCGGCCACGGCGCTGACGGCCCGTCTGGGCGGGGACGAGTTCGCCGTGCTGCTGGAGGACCTCACCGACGAGGAGACCGCCCTGGAGGTGGCCGAGCGCGTGCGGGTGGCCGTGCAGGGAGCGGCATCCGAGCACGACAGGCCGGTGACCGTCAGCATCGGGGTCGCGGTGTCGGGGTCCGCGGCGGATCACGCCGACGGCCTGTTGCGTGACGCCGATGTCGCCATGTACCTGGCCAAGTCCGGCGGTCGGAATCGGGTCGAGGTGTTCCGTGAGCGCATCCGCCGCGAGGTGCGCGCCCGTGATCGACTCGGCCGGGATCTGGCCGAATCGTTGGCCGACGGGCGGATCGAAGTCCACTTCCAGCCGATGATCGCGTTGGAAACCGGTCGTCTGACCGGCTTCGAAGCACTCGCACGCTGGAAACATGCCGAACACGGGTACATCCCGCCCGACGTGTTCGTTCCGATCGCCGAGTCCGCCGGCTTGATCGGCCCTCTGGGTGACCTGGTGCTGGAGCAGGCGCTCGCCGCGGCGTCGGCGTGGCCCCAGCTGGATCTGCACGTGAACCTGTCCGCGCACCAGATCGACAAGTTGGGGTACGTGGATGGTCTCCTCGAACGGGTCGAGGCGTCTCAGGTGTCGCCGGAGCGGCTGGCGATGGAGGTCACCGAGTCGGTGCTCCTGTCCGAATCGGCGGCGACCGTCGAGAACCTGCGGGCCCTGTTGGCGTCGGGAATCGGGTTGGTGCTGGACGATTTCGGCACCGGGTACGCGTCCCTCACGTATCTGCGTCGCTTTCCGTTCCGAGGTATCAAGGTCGACAAGTCGTTCGTGTCCGGATTGGACCACACCAGCGAGGATTCGGTGATCGTCTCGATGGTGCTCGCGCTGGCGGCGTCCCTGGGCCTGGACGTGGTGGCCGAGGGCGTCGAGACCGCCGAGCAGGAGCTGGCCCTACGACGCATGGGTTGCACCCGGGTGCAGGGGTTCCGCTATTCCGAGCCGGTACCCGCGGCCCGGGTCCCGGCACTCATCGAGCGCTACGTCGCCGCCGAGGCCCGGCCTCGTTGACCTCGCATCGACGGAGACGCAACTCAGTGTTGGGCGGGGCCCTTGCCGGCCCGGGCGGCGATGAATTTCTTCATGGCGTCGACGTCCACCTGGGTGCAGCTCTGGTGGGTCACCCAGGCGGTGGCGACCACGTGCGAATCGCCCGGGAGATCCGTGGCCGGCGCCACGACGGCCCGGTCCGAGTCGAGTTTCTCCAGGGCCTGCACGTCGGCGTCGGAGATGTCGTGGTACTGGACGAGCACCCGGCCCTCCTCCAGGATGCCCACCTGGATCTGCGGTGCGATCGGTTTGTGCACCGGTCCGGTGATCCTGGGTCCGGGCTGGTGGGCGCCGGAGGTCGGCGGGTTCACGGCATAGGACGGCGTGGGCGCACCGGGGAGCACGTGGGTGGCCGACGCCGGGTCCAGGGCGTCGTGCACGATCGGGCCACATGCCTCGTTCGACGACGACCCACAGGCGGTTGCCGACACGGCGAGCACCACCGATGCGGCCAACGTGGGCACGAGGTTCCGCATGTGGCGAGCCTTGCACGCGGAACGTGGCCGGAGACAGTCGGCTCCCATCGCCCGGCGGTCGAGGTGCCTCACGGGAAAGTGAGCGCGTAGGAGTTAGCGGTGCCTCACGTATTTTGAGCGCGTGAGGGCTTGCGGGGTTTCTTGGTCATTCGGTTGATGGACGTGGTCAATGATGCCAGGTCGAGGGTCTTGCCGGCGGCGAGGGCTTCGGTCTTGGCTTTCGCGATGCGGGTGAGTTCGGATCGGATCTGGTTGATCTGGCGGGTGAGGT
>CAZEAV010000161.1:0-6558 GCA_964510215.1 uncultured Iamiaceae bacterium | reverse complement strand
ACTTCGGCAACGTGTTCAGCAACGACATCAGCGGCCTGACCACCCCGTCACCGGCCTCGCTCGGCATCATCCGCCCAGGCAACCTGTTCTACCGGAGCGACAAGGGCTGAACTGCATCACGCACCCCACGGTCGTTCCGTTCCGGGACAAGGAGAGGCAGTAGGGTCGCGTCCCTATGTCGCGCAGGATCGAGATCGAACTCACCAGTCGCCGTGACGACGCCACCTTCACCTGGCGCGCGGCCGGCGCTCGCCGACCCAAAGGTGAGGTGGCGGCCGCGACGTTGCCAGCGGGGGCCGACGTCGGGGACCACTTCCGGGTGGAGCTCGACATCGGCCTCGACGCCACCGACGTCACCCAGGTCGTCCCCGATCGAGCGCCGCGGGCCGAACCCGAGCGCCTGGAACTGCTGAGGAGGGACGTTCCCGACGAATCGCTCGTGACGTCCCGCCTGGCCAGACCCACCGGAGGCCGCGCGAGCGACAAGCGGGGCCGGACCAGGGACCGAAAACCCCGCGACCGGTCCCGAACGCCTCGACCCGAAGCGCGCAAGCGACCAAAGAAGCCCCGCGCGCCACGGGCACCGCGCCTGCGCGCACGGCGCGAGCACCGGCGCGCATTCGTGGACGCATTGCCCGAAGAACAGCGACCCGTCGCGGACAAGCTCATGCAAGGGGGGCTCCCCGGCCTACGCGAGGCCATCGCCCGAGACAATGACAAGCGACGTGAACAGGGCCAGCCGGAGGTTCCTGCCGACGGTCTGATCACCATGGCCGAGAAGATCCTGCCCCGGCTCCAGGAAGCCGAATGGCTCGACCGTGCCGATGCGGCGCTCGCCAGTATCGACGTCCTCGATCTACGCGACCTGCGAAGCGTGGTCGTCGCCGCGGACGACCACGCCCGCACCGACGAGGCCCGCGCCCTGGCCGCCGAGCTCCGGGACCGGCTGACCCAACGGGTGGACCAGGCCCAGCAGCATTGGCTGAACGACCTGCAGACCGCGCTGGACGAAAAACGCATCGCCCGGGTGCTCAACCTGAGTTCACGGCCGCCCAAGGCCGGGTCGCCGATACCCACGGCTCTCATGGATTCGATGGTGCAAGCGACGAACGAGGCACTGAGCCCCGACAGCGCAAGTGGGCGTTGGGTCGCGCTCCTCGACGCGCTGGCCTATGCCCCCATCAGGAACAAGGTCACCCCGGTCGGCATCCCCGCCGAGCCGTCCGAGGAGCTCCGGGCACAGGTGACCAAACTGGCCGGCCGCCTGCCCACCGTCGCGGCCGCGTTCGGCGTCGAGGCCGCGAAGGGCACGCGTTAGGGTCTGGGACCATGATCGACTACGAACTCGACAACCACATCGCGACCATCACCATCAATCGCCCGTCCGCACGCAATGCGGTCAACGGCGAGGTTGCGACCGGTATCGAAGCGGCGATCGACTCCCTCGAGGAGAACGACGACGCCTGGGTGGGGATCCTCACCGGCGCCCGGACCGACAAGGGCTACATCTTCTGCGCGGGGGCTGACCTCAAGGAGATCAGCGTCAACCCGGGTGCCATGATGACCGAGCGGGGCGGTTTTGCCGGTCTGGTGCAGCGTGAGCGGACCAAGCCGATCATCGCCGCCGTGGACGGTCCGGCGCTCGCCGGCGGGACCGAAATCGTGCTGGCGTGCGATCTCGTGGTCGCCTCGGACACCGCCACCTTCGGCATCCCCGAGGTGAAGCGCTGTCTGGTCGCCGGTGGCGGAGGTTTGTTCCGCCTCCCCCGGAAGCTGCCGCGGAACATCGCCATGGAGCTGGCACTCACCGGAGATCCCATCGATGCAACCCGGGCCCACGCGTGCGGTCTGGTGAACCGGCTCTGCGGGGAGGGCGAGGCACTGGCCACCGCCACCGAACTCGCCGAGCGGGTCAACGCCGCCGCTCCCCTCGCCGTACGCGAGTCACGCCGGATCATGCTCGAGGCCACCGACCAGGCCGATGAGATCGGCTGGAAACTCTCCGGCGAAGGCATGATGAAGATGTTCAGCACCGAGGACTTCTCCGAGGGCATCACGGCGTTCGCCGAGAAGCGGGACCCGGTCTGGAACGGTCGCTGACCCCCGGTCCCCGAGGACTCAGAGGTCTCTGGAGACGCGGATGAGGCGGGCGACGAGCCCGTGGGTCTCGAAATAGTTCTTGGTGTCCCGGTCACCGGGAAGAGCATCCGCGTCGATCGAGCCACATTCGGCCTGCCGCGCACGGGTCACGAGTTCACCCATCATGGCTTCCCCGACCCCCAGACCGCGGGCCTGGGGAGTCACCCACAGCGCCACCACCCGGGCCACACGGCTCGCCGGCGGCCGTTTCGGGTCGTACCACGCGAACAGGAATCCCACGACCATCCCGTCGAGCGTGCCGACCACGCCGAGCGCGCCGTCCTCCCCCCCCAGTGCTCCGCGGAGCAGATCGTCGACGAGGGGAGCAGGACACTCCCGGTCGAGGTATGCGGCGCCACCTCGCGCATCGGCGACCAGGCGACCGGCTTCGGCGCGTAGCGCCGCGACGTCGTCGGTGTCGCGGCCCTCCACGAGCCGGGCGGCCTCATCGGGACAGCCACCCGGCACCGCGATCAGCTCTGGAGCTGGGCCACGCGGCCCAGAATCGTCTTCCGGCCGCGATGGGCCAGCTCATAGGAACGCACATCGTCGAGCTGGTCCGAGTCCAGCGCCGCCAACCGGCGCACGACCTGCGACGCAGCGAGGCTGTCGTAATCCACGATGGCCAGCTCGGTCGCGTCCGGCCCGTCGACGACTGGGGAGACAGCCGGCGCCGGATCCGGTTGCCCGCTGACCCGCCGCGGCGCCGGCTCCCCATCCCCGGACGCGCCGGCGACGTCGGGGCCACTCAACCCGGCGTCGGTGAGCAGGCTCTGGACCCGCTCGCCGATCCCACCGGTCCGGCGCGCGAGCTCCCGGCCGCCCATCTGGACCGCGACGCGTCCCATCATGCGCGCGTTGCCCACCTGGGTTCGGCCGCGTTCGGCCAGTTCGGGGATGAGGTCACGGACGCCGGTCACCACGCCGACGGGCACGTACAGGAGATCCTCCAGGAGACGCTTCACGCGAATCCTCCTCAAACGCAGTCCGCACACAGCATGTGCTCGGGATCGGCGAGTTGGCTCGGGTGCTTGACCAGGAAACACGACTGACAGACGAATTCCTCGGGGCGCTTGGGTTGTACCCGATTCGCCTTGTTGGTGCGGTCCTCGACGTCGACCGCCGCGGTGGACTCGTCTTCGTCGTCGGTGTCTTCGTCATCGGACGCGAGGCGGGCCTTGAGGATCTCCCCGAGGTCTTCCTCGACATCGTCGTCTTCCTCGTCCTCGTCCTCGTCCTCGTCTTCGCCCCGGGACGCCCGACGCTTCTTCGGAGCCCGCTCTTCCTCCTTCTCCTCGTCCTCCTCGTCGTCGTCCAGACCGACGTCTTCGGTGTCCTCGTCCAGATCGGAGAGCTCGGAATCCTCGACGAACTCCTCGTCGTCGTCGCCGTCGAAGGAGTCGTCGACGTCGGTGTCGAGTTCGTCTTGGTCGGAGATCGCGTCGGGCATGGAGTCCTCGAGTGGGTCAGATGGTGGTCGCCGCGGGGAACCCGCGGCCGCGGATCATACGCGCAACACGGGCCAAAACCGACAATTTTGTCGAGGTTCGTCCCTCGAACCGGGAAAAAACGCGCCTATCGGGCCAGTGAATGGCGCCGTTCCTCGGCGCGGCGCTCGGCCTGCAGGCGGCCCAACGGGGGCTCATCGGACAGGTCCACGTGGCGCATCAACGCGGCAACGGCCGGGTGGCCGGCTTCGGTGGCGATGAGATCGTACATCCGCTGGGCGACCCGCCGGTATGCCGGATGCCCCTGGGGTGTGGTGCGCAACTCGATCAGGTGCATGGCTTCCCGGGCGTTCAGTTGCAGCACGAAACGCACGTGATAGGCGAGGGACACCGCGTACGGCGCCTGTTCGGGGAACGGTTCGACCAGTGCCTCATAGAGCTGCGCCGAGCGTTCCATCGCCTCGTCGAACGTGGTCGCGAGCCCGGCGGCGTCCACCGTTTCGGGCCGGGTGAATCCGTGGTGGGGGCTCAGGGGTTGCCACTCCACCGTCAACATCCGGTGGCGCTGGAGGTCGCGGAATGCGCCGTAGTCCGCCAGTATGTCGAACCGGTAGTCGATGCGCTCCAGCGCCCGGCCGGGCTTGTGGCGACGATTCGCCCGCTCCCCCACGTACGCTTCGACCACCGCGACGCGTTCGGCCGCGGACAAACGGCGGACCCGCTGTTCGATCTGATGCTCGGGCAGATGCGTGTGGGGGTACAGCATCGCGGTGACCAGGGCGACCTCCGCGTCCGGGTCGAATGCGGTGAGCGTGACCGGTGGCGCGTCCTCGGGGACTGGATCGTCGCCGAAGATCGACCGGGTGACCTCGGTCATGGCGAGCGATCGTTCCGCGAGGTAGTCCGACCACCGTTGGCCGCGTGCGGGTTGGTCGACCCGGCGGAGAAATGACGGGATCACCTTGCGCAGCTCGGTGAGCATCAGTTCGGCATACTGCCGGGCCTCGGGCAGACCGTTGGCGCGCATCCTGAGCAGTAGCTGCTCATAGCCCTGTCCGGTGCCGTAGATCCCGACATTGGACAACGATGCACCGGGCAGGACCCCGCGAACCGAATCGAACGCCCGGGCACGGATCGCCTGTCGGTAGACGAAATCGGAATCGCCGCTCTCCTGGGGAATGGCCGACCGGAGAAACTTCGCCATGTCCCCGACCAGTGCGGCATAGGTATCGAACATGCGGTCCAGGTCGCCCACATAGCGGGTCCCCAGCGGCGACGCCAGCACGTCCGGATCACGGAAGTAGCGGTAACGACCCTCGAGCCGTCGGTCATAGGAGATGTAGCGTGTCGACTGCTCCAGATACGACATCAGCCGGCCCCACTCCAACACCTTGGTCAACAGATTGGATGCCTGCTCACACGCCAGGTGCACCCCACCGAGCTGGGCCACCGAATCGTCGCCGTATTCCACGAAGACCTTCTCATAGAGCTGCTCGGCCCGCTCCAGTCCGACCGTCGCATCCACGGTCGCGTCCCCCGCGATGTCGAGTTCAGTGACGAATTCGTCCAGGAAGAGCCGCCGCAGACTCTTGTGGGAACGTGAGTAGCGGGCGAAGAGGGCGCCCTTGACCACCTCGGGCAGATTCACGAGAGCGAACACGGGTTGGTCCAGGTTCGTGAAGTATCGACGCAGAATGTCCGACTCCGAAGCGGTGAATTCCTCGGCGGCGTAGGTGTTCACGGGACGACTCTAGGTGGGGCCTGTGACCGGCGCGTGGATGGCCTCGGTGAACGCCTGGTGTGCCCGGACCACCAGGCCCGCTTCCGCCCAGCAGTCCACCGCGACCTGGGCCAGAAGCGTCGCTCCGTCGGCGACCGCACGGTCGGCCGACTCGGAGGCCGCGAGGTCGGCGAACCCGGCCGTGTGGATGGCCACGCCACCGGACCCGATCCCCAGGACCGGGTGCATCGAGGGCACCCGATGGCTCACGTTTCCCATGTCGGTCGACCCGACCACCCGGTGCGTGGAATCCGATGGCCGTACTTCGCGGCCGAGCGCCGCCCCGTGATGCCGGTAACGCGCCGTGAGCACCGGATTGTCGATCATCTCGGCATAGGTGCGATTCGCGTCCTCGATGGTGACGGTGCACCCCGCGGCCCGGGCCCCCGCGCGCAGGCAGTCGTGCACCCGGTCCACGAGCGGCCCCAGGGTCTCCAGGGTCGGTGACCGTACGAACCAGATCGCCTCACATTCGGCCGGCACGACGTTCGCAGCGTCGCCGGCACGGGTGAAGATGCCGTGGATCCGCTCGTCGGAGCCGATGTGCTGGCGCAACGCGGCGACGTTGACATAGCCGAGCACGGCCGCGTCCAGGGCGTTCCGTCCCCGCTCCGGCGCCGCGGCCGCATGGGAGGCCACTCCCTCGTAGACGGCCCGGTACTGGGCCACGGCGATGGTGTCCATCCGGTCCAGGTCCTCACTCGCGGGATGGATCATCATCGCGATGTCGACGTCGTCGAAAGCGCCGGCGTCGATCAGATCGACCTTGCCCCCACCACCTTCCTCGGCGGGCGTCCCCAACACGGTCAGCCTGCCGCCCAGGGCATCGACCACGCCGGCCGCGGCGATCCCCGCACCGGCCCCGGCCGCGGCGATCACGTTGTGCCCACATGCATGTCCCACGCCGGGGAGCGCGTCGTATTCGCACAGGATCGCGACGTTCGGTCCCGAACCGGTGCCCGCGTGCGCGGCGAATGCGGTCTCAAGGCCGTAGGCGTTCGCCTCGACCTCGAGTCCGCCATCGCGCAACACCTCGACGAGCACGTCGTGCGCGTGGTGTTCGGCGAAGTTCAGCTCGGGGTGGGCGTGGATGTCATGGGAGATCTCGACGAGGCGGTCCGACCACTCCCCGACGGCGTCACGGACACGGTCCAGGAATTCCTGGTGGTCCGGAACCTCGTCGATGGCCAC
>CAZEAV010000160.1:5604-6571 GCA_964510215.1 uncultured Iamiaceae bacterium | reverse complement strand
CCCCGGTAGGACTGACCGTTGTCGTCGATCGTCGTCAGTTCCGTTTCGATGGTGAAGTCGAGCGCAGGTGGCCGCGTGGTCCGCCTGGGTCGGCCCCGGCGTGCCAGGCGTTCGATCTCGGCCGCATCGAAGAAACTCCACCGCGACCCCGGCTCGGAGTGGCTGTGCAAGTGTCCGCGGCTGACGTACGCGTAGATGGTGGGCAGCTTCACGCCGAGGCGGTCGGCAGCCTGGACGGCATTCAGCAAGGGCACGGCGTTGATCATAATCAACGTTGATTATCCCGGCAGGGCGATGCACGATGTGCCCATGAGCCCGATTCGCGACATCATGACCGCGCCGGTCGTCACGGGAGTGCCCAGCGACCCACTCACCGAGGTAATCAGGCGGATGCACGCACACCGGGTCGGCTCGGTGGTCGTGGTTCAAGGCCGAATCCCGGTGGGCATCGTGACCGAACGCGATGTGCTCGGCGCGGCCGACTCGCAGCGCCTGGCCGATCGGTCGGTCGCCGACACCATGACCGCTCCAGCCGAGTCGATCGACCGTTCGCGGTCGGCCGCCGAGGTGTTGACGGTCATGCGCGAGCGGGGTTTCCGCCACATGCCGGTCACCGAGGGCGACGCTCTTGTCGGGATCATCTCACTGCGGGACCTGGCACGCATCGCCGCTATCTCGCCGGTCGACGTGCCCCGGGGACTCAAAGGTGTCGCGGTGGCCGATACCACCATCGGTGGGGTCCGCGGGTCCGAGGGCTTCTTCCACTACCGCCAGTACTCGGCCGTCGACCTCGCGGAGCGACGATCGTTCGAGGACGCCTGGATGCTACTCGTTGACGGGCGGTTGCCGGCCTCCCACGCCGAGCGTTCCGCGTTCGTGGACGAAACGAGGACGCTCCGCGAGCTCCCTCGAGCGGTGCGCGACGTACTGCCGGCAATCGCGCGCGCATCGGACCCGCTCGAGGGAC
>CAZEAV010000160.1:2153-5594 GCA_964510215.1 uncultured Iamiaceae bacterium | reverse complement strand
CTTCGGACCGCCCTGTCCCTTGCGGCAGCCGAAAGGGGTTGTCGGCCCGTGTTCGACCTCGATCCTCCGGCCCGACGGGCGGACGCGCTCTTCGTCGGCGCGGTCACCCCCACGCTGTTGACCGCGCTGTACCGGCTCCGTTCGGGCGACGACGTCGTGCCGCCACGCCGGGACCTCGGCCATGCGGCCAACTACCTGTGGATGCTCACCGGTTCCGAGCCGTCGGCCGGGGCGGTCGAGGCCCTCGAGCGCTACCTCATCGCCACGATCGACCACGGCTTCAACGCATCCACCTTCACCGCGCGCGTCATCGCTTCCACCGGTGCCGACATGGGCGCCGGTGTCGTCGGGGCGATCGGTGCGTTGAGCGGCCCGTTGCACGGCGGCGCCCCGAGCCGGGCACTCGACCTGCTCGACGAGATCGGCACGTCCGAACGGGCCCGGGAGATCGTCGCCGCCAAGGTGACCGCCGGCGAACGCATCATGGGATTCGGACACGCGGTCTACCGCACCGAGGATCCCCGGTCCCGCCTGCTGCGTGAGGTGGCCCGTGGCATCGGCGGGCCCCTCGCCGATCTCGCCGTCGCTGTGGAACAGGCCGTTGTCGACGTGCTCGCCGAGCTCAAGCCGGGACGTGAGCTGTATGCGAACGTGGAGTTCTACGCGGGTGTGGTCATGGCGGCGTGCGGCATTCCGCGGTCGATGTTCACGCCCACCTTCGCTTCCAGCAGGGTGATCGGCTGGAGCGCGCACCTGCTCGAGCAGGCACAGGACCCCAGGATCATCCGGCCGAGCGTTCGCTACGTCGGCCCCCAGCCGCCCCAGCCGGTCGAACCACTGGACCGATCCGTTGCGGTCGGCACGATCGACCCTGGATTTTCGCTGAACCGATGCGTACCCTGATCCGAGGAAGCGGCCGGGAAGGGGCAGCTCCGCTGAAAGTGAGGTTCGTCATGGGACACCGCATCATCCGTCCGGCCGTCGCCGTGGTCGCGATCGTGGCACTCGGATTCACGCTGGCCGCCTGCACCCGCTCGGGCGGCGCCGTGGAACGCGGCACAGCCGTCGTCGCGCTCAGACAACTCGGCACGACCCTCGACCCGGCGAACGTGACCTGCACCGGAGACGACACCGCCACCGTCGGCAAGATTCCCTACGGCGCCGAGCAGTGCCGAAACGGCTCCGCCGACCCGTTCTGGGTGCTCACCAACTACACCGACGACGACACCGTCGCACAAGGCATCGCGTATGTGCCCATGACCCAGGCCCACCGGGTCCACTTCGGCAGCGGCTACTTCGCGGTGACCGTGAACTGGCGCGAAACCGACGGCACCTGGAACCAGGTCGGATCCCCAACGGTCACACCGGTGCACCAGACGCCGATGCCTTCACCGCCTCCCGTGCCGACCGCCGGCAACTGACCCCGGGCCGGAATCTCGGTACCACTCCCGGTCCAATCCACGCATCATCCAAGCCACGCACGAGGGCGTGTCGGCCCGCCACCGACGTTCGCTCCGACGCCTCCTCGGACTGTTGTCGCCGCGGCTCAATACGTGGAAACGTACCGATTGTGCACTCCAGACGCGTGGCTTTTCACTGGAGCGGCGGCAAGGATTCGGCCCTCGCTCTGAGCCGGCTGCTGGCCGACGACGACATGGTGGTGGACCGTCTCGTGACCACCATCCACCCCGACCGGGGAGCATCGACGGTCCACGGGCTGCCGGTCGACTTGCTCCTCGCACAGGCAGCCGGCATCGGCGTCGACCTCGAGACGATCCCGCTCCCCGGCGCCGGGCTGGACGGCTACGTCGAAGCAATGGACGAGGCGGCGGCACGATTGGGGGCCCAGGGCATCGACGCATTCGCCTTCGGCGACCTGTCGAGCTCGGGCGTGCTGCAAGACAAGATCGACCAATTCGGCCCGCACGGGATCGACGTGATCGAGCCGCTCTGGGGAATGACCTCGGCCGAGACCATCGAGGCGTTTCTGGTGTCGGGCATCCGAGCGGTGAGCGTCGTGGTCGACGCGAAGGTCCTGGACGAGTCCGACGCCGGTGTCGAAATCGATCGGGCCTTTGTCGAGGCGTTGCCCGCGGGCAGCGATCCCTGCGGCGAATACGGCGAATATCACTCGTTCGCTTACGACGGGCCGATCTTCAGGTCGCCGATCCCATTCACGCTGTCCGCTACCCATCGCCTCGACTGCGAAGTCGGGACCACCGACGGCCTGCGCTCCTACTCCTATTGGCTGGCAACCCCACGATCGCCTGCTGACGCCGCAGATCCCAAGCCCCCATCGGGTGGCTCACCCGCCCCGAAGTAGCGGGGTTCGGCGACCGGCGACTCGGCGTGCACGGGCCGGGCGATCGATGCCCGACTCGGCGGCCCTTCAGGGCGGCCCGGATCCCCCGGGCGGTGGGTCGCCCCCACATACCCCGATCACCGGCGACCACGGCCGGCCCCCAACTCACAACCCCACCGGCCCCGTACCCGCGGGCACGCCCGTGCGCCGTCCAGCCCGTCTCAGGCCATTGCCGCACGGACGGCGGCGGCCGTGGCGTCCATGTCGACCGGGGCACTCGTGTCGACCTCGAGCAACGGCGCTGACAGATCCAATGGCGTGCAAAGTGGCCGGAATCTCTCGTACGCGGCGACGGTCATCTCCTCTTCCCGATAGCCGACATGGCGGCTCCCGGCGCGCACCCGGTCGAAGTACCGCGTCCGAGCCAGCTCGAAAGGACAGCGGCAGTACACCTGCACCAATTCCAGTCCGAGCGCTTCGACTTCCGGTTCGGCGATCCCGGTCCACAGCGCGGAGTCCACGACGGCCGAACGATGCTTGGCCATGGCATCGAACTGCAATGCGATCGCGGCGCGCCCGATCGTCCGGGACCAATCCGCATCACCCACACCGAGCGTGTCGAAGAGGATCTGCTTGAAGTGGTCCTTGGAGATGAGTGGCAGATCGAGCGCAGACGCGAGCGGCTCCGCCAGTGTGGACTTGCCACTCGCGGGCAGCCCGGTCACCAGGACCAGGGATGACGAGGTTCCCACCGGCGGAAACGTACCATCGCCGGTGTCGCCCCTTCCGGCCGACGTCGGGACTCAGGCCGGCTGCTCCCCCGCTTCGAGGTAGCGGGGATTGGCAACGGCGAGCTTGGTGTGCACGACCCGGGCGATCGATTCCCAGCTCGCCGATTCCTCGGGACCGTCCCGGTCGTACACCGGGAGGTTCCCGGCCGCAGTGACGGCGAGCTGCCGTTCCACGACGCCGAGCATATTGGCGGCGACCCGGGCGTCATAGGACCCGCGCCCACCCGAGGACTCCTGGACTGCGCGCAGATGGCCCCGTACGGCATCGAGGATCTCGCGGGCGGTGGGCCTGCCCCAGATGCCCGGATCTTCGGCGGACCCGGCGCCGTCCGCCTCGCCGACGTCGCC
>CAZEAV010000160.1:0-2143 GCA_964510215.1 uncultured Iamiaceae bacterium | reverse complement strand
CGGTGCTGGGGGTGTTGTTCGCTGCCAACCGGTCTCCGCGACCGTTTCCGCGGCGCACTCGGGTGCGAGCAGTTCCACGAGGTCCCATTCGGTCTCGGCGACCCGCCGTCCGATGGCCGCCAGCTCGTGCGAGCGGACCGTGCCCGACAGGTGCGCCGCGGCCTGGCCCATCGCGATGACCCCCCAGACGAGCGTCTTGGCCACCAACCACCACCGGAACGCATCCCGGTCCACCGGCTCCCCTGCCGCCTGCTCGTACTCGGTGAGGAACGCCTCGATCTCGCCCACTCCCCCGGCACCCAGCGGCGAGCCGAACCGCCAGGCCTTCACACAGAACCAGGCCAGATCCTCCACGGGATCGCCCAGGTGCATCAGCTCCCAGTCCAGGACCGCCGCCACGCCCGATTCGTCGACGATCAGATTGCCCATGCGCAGATCGCCGTGCACGATGACCTTTCCGGGCGATCGGGGCCGCTCGGCCCACAGCCAGGCGAAGGCGCGGTCGAACGCCGGACTGGTGTCGTCCACCAGGTCGTACGCGGCCCGGTAGGAGCGGAGGTCGTCGGCCGTGGCGAGACCGGGCACCGTGGCGGGGTCGATCGCGTGCAGGCCCGCCAGGAACCGCGCGACCTGACCCGCGAGAAGGGGCCTGGCCCGTGCGAACCGCTCGTCGCGCAGGATCCGCCGGGGAATCGACTCGCCCTCCACGGCCCGCATCACGATGCCCGCGGTGCCCAACGCGTCACCGTCATCGTGGAAGATGACCTCGGGCACCGCCAGCCCGGCACGATGAGCCGCGACGAGCACGTCGACCTCGTTGCGCATGCCACCGGGAAATCCCGGACGACCGGGTGGGTCGCGTCGCAGGATCAGGGGCTGACCACCGGCGGTGAACGCCCAGGTCTGCTTCGACGCCCCGCCGCTCAGGCGACGCAGGTCATCGATCTCGACCGGGAATCCGAGCACCGGGGCCAGCGCGGCCCGGAGCAGCTCAGAGACCGTGTCGGGTGCCGACCGGGACGCCATCGACGATCTGGTCCAGATACTCGGACATGCCGGTGCCCGTGAGCCCGTCACACTCCCAGCGGGTCGCCCCCTCGGTGATCCGGGTGACCCGTCCCTCGCGGCGATTCCGCAGGGGAATCTCCGACCAGACGTCGCCGGTGACCACGTAGGTGTGGTCGTCGGTCTCCACGGTCAGCGTGTTGGCCGCGGGCATCCATTCGTCGTCGTAGTCGGACCGGATCGTCGCGTCACGGATCAACACGAACCGGTCGTCGCCGTAGCGCGCCCGGTCGTACACGAAGCCCTTGGCGCCGATGGCGCAGGACTCGTCGCCGCCGATGGTGCAGCCCATGCCCAGGTCGCCTCCCAGGTTGACGGTGAGCCAGCGGTAGAACCAGACGTTCTGCCAGTACCGCGGCCCCCAGGAATGGTCCCGCATGCCGAGGGCATCGGTAACGTCGAATTGCTCCTCGCCGATGCGCACCGTGCCGCGGACCGCCATGTGCTGTTCGGTGTGACCCCGGGCGAACATCTTTTCAGGATCGGTCTCCAGCCGATCGTCGCCGGCTTCGGGCACGGGCTCACCACCCTGGATCGGCCCGACCGCGTCCAGTCGCAACTCGAGCGAGCACTCGAAGAACGGATTGGCGGCGAACGCCTCGCGAGGCTCGGCCATGTCGCGGGGATGGCCGAGCACGCACACCCGACCGTCGAATTCGATCCGGTGCGTCACGAACGGCTCGACCACCTCGAAACGCAGGCCCCCGGCGTCGTGGGTGTCGTTGCTGGTGATGTGCGGGCGGTCGTAGATGAAGCCGACCCGTCCGTCGGGCAGGTACAGACACACCGACTTCTCGGCCCGCCCCTCGTTCACCCGGTTTCCCAGCCGCACCCACCCGCCGAACCCGGTGCGCTGGTCGAAGAAGTTGTAGTACCGACTCTCGTTGAAGTTCTCCGACGCCTCGGGTGCGTGCATGAGATCGTCGGAGGGTTCCAGACGCATGCGCATCGCCAAAGCGTACCGATCCGGTCCGGGTGGTGGTCGTGCCCGGCGTCAGCCGGCACCGCACCCGGGACCGCCACGCCGACCCCGGTCTCCCCCTCGGTAGACGAGGTGACCTCCACCCCGGTCGGGACC
>CAZEAV010000159.1:0-6596 GCA_964510215.1 uncultured Iamiaceae bacterium | reverse complement strand
GTTCCACCGCCCCTTCGGGAGCGGCTCCATTGAGGCGACCGATCGTAGAACGTCCTGCACTTCTTCGTTCGCGTTCCACCGCTCCTTCGGGAGCGGCTCCATTGAGGCCTTCGGACCCTTGTCGGTCCGTTTCATCGGCTTCACGTTCCACCGCTCCTTCGGGAGCGGCTCCATTGAGGCCGGTCCGTGAAGCCCCGATACGCCCGCTCCCAGGCGGTTCCACCGCTCCTTCGGGAGCGGCAACGCCAAGTATGACAGAGAGGGGGTTCAACCGCTCCTTCGGACGCTATTCCATTGAGGCGGCGGAGACGCTGTCCCCCATGCCGGGCCCTGGTTCAGTTCCACCGATCTCACGCCCGCCGAATGCAGGTCGCGCGCTCACGGCGCCGCCTGGTGTCGGTGGGCGAAAGCCGATTCGGGCGACCGAATCCCGATGTACTTGGGAGCGCGAACTCCGCAAGGCCGAAGGCGAAGTAGACCCCCAGCGGGTCCTCGACCCGGCCGAACGCGCCAAGCGTGCACAGCATGCGACGAAAGCCCGCATGGGCTGTGACGCCGGGGCGCACCGTTTGCGCGTCCGCCAAGCCAGTCGCCCGGCCACCAGCGCACGGACGACCGGCAGCTGCTCACGCGACGGAACCTCGGTGGGGGGTATGACCGTCGACAAAACGCGGTGGGGCAGCCCCGTAGCTCGTCGGCTCCATGAGCCAAACGTCGACGGTTCGAATCCGTCCCGCGCCGCCGGTGCTACGGTTCACCGAATGCGCCGCGTGATGGTCCTGCTCACCATCGCCCTAATCGCCACAGCGTGCGGTAGCGGATCGAACACGCCTGCCAAGCCAACTGGCGCCCCGGCCACCGCAAGGGCCAACATGCCCACAACCAGTGCAAAACCGAGCCTGACCAAGACTCTCGCCATGGCCGAGATCGACTGCAAGGGCCAGCAACTCGTCGGCGACGTGCAGTGCACGTACAAGGGCGAGAAGGTGACCGTCACCGCAGAGGACTGGGACAGCACCAAGGCGACGCGCAAGAAGGCGTGCGATCAGGGCTACATCAGCACCGGCTACGTCGTTGCTGTCGGGGACGGGTTCTCGGTTAGTGCCGACCGGAACGAGACCACCCAAGCCATCGCCAAGTCCCTCGGCATCAAGGTGGCCACCTACTGCCCGTAGGTGCCTGCCATGGCACGGAAGCGCGCTATACCGAGACCGACACCGACAGGTTGGCAAGCGGTCAGGAAGGCCATTTATCGCCGGGGCCGAGGCATCCGGCGGGGGTGCGGCCGGACCCAGGAGGCGACAGGTGGCGGATCGACCACGTCGTCCCCGTCTACGCCTGTGTTCCGATCTGATCGCCGTGGCAGCAGCGGACCTTCGGTGCTGGAGCACGGGAGCGATCGCTTCAGGATCGACCAGTTGTTTACGTACCTCAACACGTCGACATGCCAACGCAGGCGACCCATCCCGCTGGGCACGTAGGGTAGTAGTGGCGATCCGCCCTCGCCGCCGCCAGCAGCGCCGGTTCTCCCGTGGAGCGTCGCCGAATTACCCACCTTGTGGAGTCTTTCGCTGCCCGTCGCTTGATCGCGCGCTCCTGTACTGAGAGACAAAGTGTGGCCGCGGGCTGTATCAGCGGATTTTCGCGAGCGCGGCGGAGGGCTCATGGTGGCCAGCTAGGCCGGACTTCGACGCGACGGTGGCTCGGCGCTATCCGCGCTCCCATGGGAGCGCGGATAGCGCGTGTCCGGGCGGCAGAAATTTCTCGGAAATCTTCCCGGATGCGCGGTCGTTCGGGCTGAGGCCGACCAATAGGCACGGTGGCCCTGTTCGCTGAGCAGAGCTCAGCGAATGACAACAGAGTGCCACTACCGATGTGACGTGACCGCAGAGCGTCCCCACGGCCCGCACAACCGAGCCAAAGAACACAACCGGACCCGCACCCGAACCTGAAACCGACCGGGCACCCGCCCGCATTCAGAACTACCTCGGTGGTGCCGACCAGAGTGTGATGAAGCACTCGCGCGTGATCGGCCTGGCCACCGCGCTCGTGGTGGCTGTCGCCGTGTAGGCCGTCGTCGTGGTCGTCCGCAAAGGGAACGCCTCTTGGCACAACGTCGCCGTGGCCAAAGTCGGTTTCGCCGACAACCGGTCGACCGTCTGGGCCCAGACCCTGGAATATCACTCGAGTTCGTGTTTCGACATTCGCATCGAAGTGCATCGCGACCACGATCCGTGGCAGGTCGGCGTCCAGGTCCACCGCACTTCGGACATCTGTACCGCAGAAGCCGCGATCGGCAATCCGCCCTCACCCGCCTCGGGAGTGGTGGTCTCCTCGCATGCCGGCGACAAGGAGCGCATCGGCCACAACGTCGTCACCTTTGACCTCGACCATCCCGCACCCGCCGGTGTGACCTTGGCGATCGACTGAACCGCACCCGACGGTCCCCAGTGGAACTGTTCGTCAGACCTCGAGTGCCCGGAGCGGATCGCGGCCGTCGACGTAGCCCAGAAACGGCGGGTAGATGTTGTAGCCCAGCAACTGCCGGAGGCGCTCGGGCAGTGTTCGGAGCACCTCGTCGGGCACCGCGGCGACATGATTCTCCTGCGCCCGCAACCAACTGACCACATACTCCAGAATCACCCCGAAGCGCCGTCGATCGGTGCGGTTGGCGCCACCGTGATGCCAGAGCGTGCCGACGTAGAACATCACCGACCCGGCCGGCATCGTGGCCGGCACGGCCATCCCGAGGTCGGGCGGTTCATCCGGGGGCGACCGGTGACTGCCCGGCACCACCATCGTGGCGCCATTTTCGGCGGTGAAATCATCCAACGCCCACATCGTGTTGAACACCACCTGATCGTGCGGCCAGGCGAGGGGATACACCACATCGTCACGGTGCATGATCTGGGCGACCTCGCCGGGGCCGATGTCGATGCCGACCGGGCCACTCAGCTGGTAGTGCGCGCCCAAAACGGCATCGAGCACCCCGAGCAGGCGCGGGTCGGTGGCCGGGTCGTCGAGCCCACGCACCTTGGCGAACAACGCGTAGATGCGTCGCGTGGCATGGCCTTCGAAGTCGTTCCGCCCCGACGGGGTCTCGGCCCGGTACGGCGCCAGCTCCGCGTTGAGCGCGGCCACCTTGTCCGCGTCGATGAAATGCTCCACCACCGCACAGCCCGCCTCGTCCAATCCGGCGACGATGTCGGCGACGGTCGCGTGGGAACCCAGGCGTGGGATCTCGGTCATCGACTCCGACCGTACCGCCTCCGGCGCTCGACCGGGTCACCTCAGGCCACAATCCGCTCATCGGGGGAGTGGCCCGGCGGCCGAAGCCGCGTTCGCCGGATCGGGCGGTACCGTGTCGGGTGGAGCCTGCCCGAAGGAGGCGACCCGGATGTTTCTCCGCGACCGGGGACCGTGGCTGTTGCCGTTGGCCGCGCTCATGGTGGTGACCCTGGCGGGGTGCACAGGGAGCGAGCGCTCCGCAGCGGCGTGCAGGCGGGGCAGACAGGTGAGCGTCGTCCTGCCGGTCGTGTCGAGCGATCCGACCGATACCTCCACCCGGGCGACGTTGTCCACCAAGACCGTGCAGGTGGGTGACGTGCTGGTGGTGTCCCGCCACGCCGAGACCCACGGGCTCGAACCCACCGACGAGAACCCGGAACTGATCGAGGCCCCCGACGCGACCGCGCCGCTCACCGGATGTGGCGACTGGTCGTTCCGGGCGTCACGGACGGGCGTCGCCGAGTTGACGTCCACGTTGTCCCAGAAAAGGCTCGGGTCCGACGACGTCGGGCTGCGAGTCCGTGTCGTCGAGCCGGGGTAAGCACGGTCGGTCGATGCCGGACCGCCCGATACCGGGCCGGTCGATGCCGCCACGATATGTCTGCACGATGTGGTAGAAACCGATCCACGCGCGTGCCGGGGTCGTTCCGATGCCCGACGGGAAAGGGAAGAGCGACATGAGGGTGTCCCGAAGGATCGTCGCAACGCTCCTGTCCGCGTGCACCGTGGTGGCGGTCACGGCCGCTCCGGTCCAGGCGAAGTCCCCGGGTTCCGGGCCGGCGAGCACGGGCGCTGCCCCCACCACGACGACGCCGCCGTCGGTCCGGCCGCGCATCGTCGGCGGCTTCCAGGCGCCGCCGGGTGCCTGGCCCTCACAGGTCGGCCTGTTGCACTCGAACGAAGCGAACAACTTCCAGGCCCAATTCTGTGGTGGGACGGTGCTGAACCCGTCGTGGATCCTCACGGCCGCCCACTGCGCCGATGAGTTCACGGCCGGCCAGGTCGACGTCCTCACCAACACCCAGTCGCTCGTCTCCGGCGGCGTGCGTCACCGGGCGGCCGAGCTGCGGATATCGCCGCACTGGAACCCGAGTACCGACAACGGCGATTTCGCGTTGGTGCGCATCGGCGACCCGACCACCGCGCCTGCCCAAGCGTTGGCCGGCCAGGGGGCCACGGTCGCCCCGGGCACCTTCGCGACCGTCACCGGCTGGGGCAATCTCGTCTCGGGCGGCAACGATTATCCCGCCGAACTGCAACAGGCCACGGTGTCGGTGGTGTCCAACGCGACCTGCCGCAACGACGGGTACGGCTCACAGATCACGGCCGAGATGATCTGTGCGGGGGTGTATCCGTATCAGACCACCGACACCTGCGACGGGGACAGTGGCGGGCCACTGTTGGTGGACCGGGGAAATCGGTGGGTGCAGATCGGCATCACGAGTTGGGGGTACGGCTGCGCGGACGGGGCGCCCGGCGTCTACGCCCGGGTCGCCGCGGAGTCGAACTGGATCAGCGCCCAGATCCGGTTCGGCCCGCATCCCGACGCCACCAGCTTCGTGCTCGCATCCTGGCGGGACCTCTACGGAGGGACCCCGTCGAACCTGGACCGGTTCTACAGCGTCGCCGCCCAGAACTCGACGAGTCCGGCAGCGTGGTTGTCTCAGCGGATCCAAGGGAGTCGCTACCAGAACCTCACCGGCGGGGTGACCCGGCTGTACGAGGCGTTCTTTCTCCGTGACCCGGACATCGGCGGGATGAATTTCTGGTGGGGCAAGGCCAACGGCGGTTGGTCGCTGGGGTCCATCGCCCAGTACTTCTCGCATTCACCGGAGTTCCTGGGCCGGTACGGTTCGCTGAGCAACGCGGCGTACGTGGATCTGCTGTACCACAACGTGCTCGGACGAGCGCCGGATCCGACGGGCCGGGCCTACTGGCTGGACCAGCTCGACCGGGGTGCGCGGAACCGCGGCCAGGTCATGATCGGGTTCTCCGAGTCCCGCGAGTACGTGCAGCGCTCCAAAGCGCGTGTCGACGTGGTGATCAACTACTTCGGACTGGTGCGCCGCATGCCGGAAGCTTCGGCGCTGTCGTTCTGGATGACCCGTTCGAATGCGAGCCTGGTGTCGGCGCTGTTCGATTCGGTGGAGTACCACCGACGCTTCTGAGCGGCACCCGGGTCCACTGCGCAGGGGCCGCTCACGCATAGACGGCATGGAGCCACCAGCGGCGATGCCGGCGGGCGACGAGCAGCGCGGTGCCGTCCGCGGTCACGACCTGGAGGCGGGCCTGGCGCTGCCCGGTGGCAGGGTCCCACCAGCGTTCACTCACCGGCCAGGGGCCGGCCCAGGACATGATCTGCGCGGTCGAGCCCCGCCCGGAGAGGCCGGTGACGCCCCCAGCGGGCACGCGGATCTTCACCGGCGTCCGGTGGATCTCGCCACGCCCGGTCACCTCCACGCTGCGCCCGGACCCATCCAGCACCTCGATCGGCAGCGGCTCCTCGCACACCAGGGTCGGCGAGGGGGCCGGGAGTCGCCCCGGCCAGGGCGGCATCTGTGTGGCCCGGTCGCGCCCGGGTCGGCTCCGGGCTGCGAGGTCGAGCGTCGCGGTGGGCACCGGGGCCACCTCGGAGCCCGGATGGCGCCCGCCGCGGGCCTCCAGGGCGCACACCGCGTCCGGCCCGACGAGCGCCTCGAGGCGGGCCACCGCGTGTGCCGCTGCGTCGTCCGCCGCCGATACGCCACCCCAGAACCCCAACTGGACCCCCCGCGCGGGGACGACCGCCCCGGGAGCGAGCACCACCCGGACGATCCCCGCGGAAGGGCGGGCGTCGGGCGGACCAGCCAGCCACCCGTCGGTCTGCCAACGCACCCGTTCCGCGATGAGTGCCGCGCGTGCCCGGGGCCGGCCGGCCGGGTTCGCCGGTCCGTCCAGACGCCAGTGCCGCCGGTGCTCCTCGGCATGATCGGTCGCCAGGGTGAGGACCACCCGGGCACAGGACAGCCCCCGGTCGGCGAGACGGGTCACGAAGGCCTCCGCGGCGGTCCGGACGGCGAACGCCACCGCCTCGCTGCGCATCTCGGGAGGGTCGAAATCGACGGTCTCGGAGAGTTCGGGCGGCACCGGCGTGTGGACGAGCGTGGTCGGGTCCACGCCCCGGGCCAGGTGGTGCACCCAGATCCCGTCGGGGCCGAAGCGACCCAACACCGCCGGGGCTCCCAGCGCTGCGACCCCGTCCAGGGTGGTGATGCCCAACTGCTCCCAGGTGGCGAGCACGTCGGGGTCGGGCACTAACGGGGCGAGGG
>CAZEAV010000158.1:0-6634 GCA_964510215.1 uncultured Iamiaceae bacterium | reverse complement strand
CGGCGGCCGAGCACTACGACGGGGCCGAGCCGGTCAACCTCGGCGCCGATCACGAGATGCCGATCCGGGAACTCGTCGATCACGTCGTGGCGGCGACCGGGTTCACCGGGACGGTCATCTGGGACGACTCCAAGCCCGACGGCCAGCCGCGACGGCGGGTCGACGCGTCACGCGCCGCGGCCGCCTTCGGTTTCCGTGCCCGCACCACGTTCGCGGACGGTCTCGCACGCACCGTGGAGTGGTACCTCGAGAACCGGGATCTCGCCGAAGCCCGCGACCACTGAAACCATCGGAGGCGCCGGGCCCCGGGCCGCCAGGTTCCTGCCCGGACGCCTCAGACGCCGGCAGTCACGTCTCGCGCGAACCATTCGGCGGTGCGCGCCAGCCCGTCGTCGAGCGACACCTCGGGCTCCCAGCCCAGCACCCGACGTGCCAGGGTGATGTCGGGGCGCCGGCGCTGCGGATCATCCACCGGCAGCGCGACGTGGGCGATCGCCGACGACGATCCGGTCACCGCGATCACCCGGGACGCCAGTTCGGACACGGTGCACTCGGCGGTGTTGCCGACGTTCACGGGTCCGACGTAGTCCGCGTCGCACAGGGCCAGAAACGCGCGGACGGCGTCGTCCACGTAGCAGTAGCTCCGGGTCTGGCTGCCGTCCCCGTGGATCGGCAGGGGTTCCCCGGCCAGCGCGCACCGGATGAACGTGGAGATCACCCGCCCGTCGTCGGGGCGCATCCATGGACCGTAGGTGTTGAAGATCCGGACGATCCGGACGTCCAGGCCGTGCACCCGGTGGTACGCCATGCACATCGCCTCGCCGAAGCGCTTGGCCTCGTCGTAGACGCCCCGGGGTCCGATCGGATCGACAGAGCCACGGTAGTCCTCGGTCTGGGGATGGACCTGCGGATCGCCGTAGACCTCGCTGGTGGAGGCCAGGAAGTACGCGGCCCCTTTGGCTTTGGCCAGCCCCAGGGAGTTGTGGGTGCCCAGCGAGCCGACCTTGAGCGTCTGGATGGGCAGCTCCAGGTAGTCGCGGGGCGACGCCGGCGATGCGAAGTGCATGACGCGGTCCACCTCGCCGGGCACCCACAGATAGCTGGAGACATCCGCGCGGTGGAACGTGAACCCGTCACGCCCGAACAGCTCGGAGATGTTGTCCACACGGCCGGTCACCATGTTGTCGACACAAACCACCTCGTCGCCGCGCGTCAACAACGCGCGGCACAGATGTGAACCCAGAAAACCGGCTCCGCCGGTGACCACGACGCGGGCCATGGACCTCAGCCAGGTCGGCCGATGACGTCCACGGTGAACCCGGAACGGGTGAGCGCGGCGGCATCCAACAGGTTGCGAGCGTCCACGATCGCAGGCGAGGCGAGCAATTCGGCGACCCTGGTGAAGTCGAGCCAACGGAACTCGTCCCATTCGGTGAGCACCGCCAGCACGTCGGCACCTTTGCACGCCGCGTAGGCGTCGGATTCGACCTCCACGCCTTCCAGCGGGCTCCGGGTCACGGTCGGGTCATAGGCCCGGACGTGGGCGCCGCGGGCGATGAGCCGTTCACAGATGGCCAGCGCCGGCGAGTCGCGCAGGTCGTCGGTCAACGCCTTGAACGTGAGCCCCCAGACCGCGATCGTCCGCCCGTTCACGCCGTCTCCCGCCAGGCGTGCGACCTTGTCGGCGATGCGATCGAATTGCGCGTCGTTCGTCGCGATCGCGCTCTGGAGCAGCGGGAAAGCCACGTCGTGATCGTCTGCGATCCTCACCAACGCCTGGGAGTCCTTGGGAAAACACGATCCGCCCCAACCCGGCCCGGGGCGTAGGAACCGGCTGCCGATCCGCTTGTCATAACCCATTCCCAGGGTGACGTCGGCGACATCGGCACCGACCGCCTCGCACAGTGCCGCGATGGCGTTCACATAGGACACCTTGGTTGCGAGAAAAGCGTTGGAGGCGTACTTGATCATCTCTGCGGACGCGGCGTCGGTCACGAGCACCGGCGCTCCGAGCCCGGAGTAGGCCTCGGCCAAGCGGACCGCCGCGGACTGTTCGTCGCATCCCACCACGACCCGGTCGGGCTTCAGGAAATCCGACACCGCGGTGCCTTCGCGCAGGAACTCGGGATTCGAGACCACCGAGATGTCCCCGCGTCCGATCACCTCGGCGACGATCTGGGCCGAACCGACCGGAACGGTCGACTTGTTCACCACGATGGCCCCCGGGGCCAGGTGCGGGCCGATGGTCGTGGCAGCCTGCTTCACATAGCTCAGATCCGCAGCCCCGTCACCGCCCTGGGGAGTGGGGACACACAGGAACACGAAATCCGCGCCGGCCACCGCGGTCACCGTGTCTCCCGTGAAGCTCAGCCGACCGGCATCGAGCCCTTCCCGGACGAGTTCTTCCAGACCGGCTTCGAAAATGGGGATCTCGCCTTCGGCGAGCCGGGCGACCTTGTCGGTGTCGATGTCGACACAACGCACCTCATGACCCAGGTGCGCCAGGCACGCACCGGTGGTGAGGCCGACGTAACCGGTCCCTACAACGGTGATGAGGTTGTCCATACCGACGGCGAGGCTAGCCCAACACTCCGAAAGCGGCGAAGCACCCACCGTGGGTGGGCCGGACGCGCGACGCTTGTCGGAACGCCCCGCCGGAGGTGCCTCCGGAGCGACGCCTCAACCGCAGTGCACGCCCGCCGGAGGCGGCCCCGGCACGAACCCGGGGAGCGAGGTGGTGGTCGTCGTCGAGGACCCGCCGCCGGCCGGGGCTGTCGTGGACGTCGACGTGGTGGTGCTCGGACCGGGCACCACCGACGCCGGTCGCGCCTGGGCCAGCACACCTAGGAACGACCTGCCGGTGATAAACACCAGCGGTGTACTGGTCTGGGTTTCCTCGGAGGTGTCGACCTTCTCGAAGGTCACCTCGGACTTCACGTGGCGTGCCAGCAGCCGGGCCTGGGCCTCCTGGCCGGGCCGGTACTCGATGATCGACGCGGCACCGGTGACCCCCAGTTCATCGGTCGGTTGATCCACCGAGAACCCGACCCGCTGCAATGCCCGGGCCACGTTCGTGGCCTCGTTCGGACGGCCGGTGCCGTTGTGCACGCTCACGGTGATCGCGTGGAGTTCCGGCTTCAGCTTCGCCGAGCCGGACTGGAACGGCGCGAGCACGGACTCGGCCTCGGGCATCTGGGGTTTGAGCACCGACGCGCCGTTGATCATCAGGTTGTACACGGGAAGCTGCGTGGTCTTGAGCTCCTTGGGGTCGAAGGACCGGTAGGTGCGCCCCAACTTCAGGATGTCCCCCGCGCTCAGGGAGTCGTCCATGCGGACCGACTTCACCCCCGCGTTCACCAGCCGGTTCATCACGAGGGGATCACGGATGCCCTTGGCGATCGCCCGCTGCAACACCCGACGGATGAAATCCTGTTGGCGACGGATGCGCCCCAGGTCGTTGCCGTTGTCGTTCGTCCAGGAATCGGTGTCGCCGGGAACCTCCTGGTACTGCAGGTGGCGACTGCGCGCGTACGCAAGCGCCTGTTCCGGCTGGAGCGTGTAGCAACCGGGCTTGGGAATGTCGATGGCGGTGTGGGCCAGCCCGTCGGAGGGGTCGAAGTCCCGAACGCCGGTCGGGAAGTAGATCGGTACCCCGTCGATCGCCGAGATCAGATCCTCGAATCCGGCGAAGTCGACCTCCACGTAGTGGTTGATCGGAATCTGGAAATTCTCTTCGATCGTGGAGATGAGCGTGGCCGGACCCGACGTGCCCCCACCACCGAGCCCGAGCGCCGCGTTGATCCGCTGGTGGATGCCCTGGCCGGCGATCTCCACCCACAGATCCCGCGGCAACGACAGCAGCGAGGCACTCTTGGCCTTCGGATCGACGTGCAGGATCATGATCGTGTCGCCCCGCGCGCCGGTCACTTCGCCACGTCCCTGCAATGCCGGGTCCGACTTGGAAAGGCCCAGGTCGCTGTCGGTGCCGACCAGCAGGAAGTTCTGGGGTGCGCCCGGGCTCGGGTCAGGTTCGGTCAGTGCGCCCGACAAGGCGAGCCGCTTGACGTCCGACAGCTTCGTGTTCACGTATCCGAACACCGAGGCGGTGCCAATGGCGGCCACGATCACGCACACGTTGAAGGTGATCAGGGCGCGCTGGGGCCAGGTCCGGTGCGCCCTGGCGGCTCGCTTCCCCATTGGCGCCAGGCTAGTGCCGCGTCAGCTCAGACCCAGCGAGCGGGCGATGACCAGGCGCTGGATCTCGCTGGTCCCCTCCCCGATCTCCAGCACTTTGGCGTCGCGGTAATGCCGGGCGACCACGGTGGTGTCCATGAACCCGGCGCCGCCGAAGATCTGGGTGGCCATGCGGGTCCCGGTGACCGCCGATTCGGTCGCGACCAGCTTCGCGACCGCTGCCGCTTCCTTGAACGGGCGACCGGCGTCTTTGAGTGCGGCCGCCTGGTAGGTCAACAGCCGGGCACCGGTGAGCATCGCCTGCAGGTCGGCGCACATGAAGGACACCGCTTGGAACCGCCCGATCGGCCCGCCGAACGCGTTGCGCTCCTTGGCGTATGCGACCGATTCGTCCAGACAGCACTGCAGCACGCCCACCGCGATCGCCGCCAACGCGATACGCCCGTCGTCCAGGGTCGCGAGGAACTGGGCGAAGCCGCGGCCGCGGGTCCCGAGAAGGTTCCCGGCAGGCACCCGGCAGTCCGCGAAGGCGAGCTCGTGGGTGTCGGCCGCGTGCCAACCCATCTTGGCGTAGGAGGGAGCCACGGTGAACCCGGCGGTGCCCGCGGGCACGATGATGTTGGTGATCTCCGGCGCGCCCGCCGGGGATGTGCGCGGCTCGTCGGTGCGGGCGGTGATCGTGACGAGCGAAGTGATCGGCGTCCCCGAATTGGTGATGAACGCCTTGGAGCCGTCGATCACCCATTCATCGGTCGACGGATCGAGCCGGGCCCTGGTGCGGGTGCCTCCGGCGTCACTGCCCGCCTCGGGTTCGGTGAGTCCGAACCCACCGAGTTTGCGCCCCGCGCACAGATCGGGCAGCCACCTGTCGCGTTGTTCCTCGGTGCCGTACGCGAGAATCGGATTGGCGCCGAGACCGACCGCGGCCTCCACGGTGATCGCCATGGACTGGTCGACCCGACCGAGTTCTTCCAGGGCGATGCAGAACGTCGTGAAATCCGAGTCCGAACCACCGTAGGCCTCGGGCAGCGGCAGGCCGAGAAGCCCCAGCTCGCCCATCGCCAGGACGGTGTCCACGGGGAAGGTGTGGGCCTGGTCCCACTCGAAGGCGTGCGGAGCGATCTCGGCCTCGGCGAATTCCCGGACGACCTTGCGGAACGCTTCCTGCTCGTCGGTGAACGAGATCATCCGGTGAGCATAGAGGCCGGGTGACGACACGTGGCCCTCCGACCGGGCTCGACCTGGCCGTTCACCCGGCACTTCTCAGGTGGACGACGTCGCCCGCCGCCACGGCCCGCTCGGTTCCCTCGGCGGTTCTCACCAGGAGTCTGCCCCGGTCGTCGACGCCTTCGGCACGGCCCACCAGGTCACGACTGCCCAGATCCACCCGGACCTGGCGACCCAGGGTCACGCACTCGGCGCGCCAGGAGCGGAGCAGTGCCCCCCGGTCGTCCAGCAACTGGGCGTAGCGGACCTCCAGCGCTCCCAGGTAGTGCTGCAGCACCGCGTCGACGTCGACTGACGCACCGGCCGTATTCTCACCGAGCAGCTCCTCGATCGAGACGCGACGCTCGGCGACGTCGGTGGGCAGACCCGGGACTGCGATGAGGTTCATGCCGATCCCGGCTGCGACGAGCACCCGCTGGTGATCCCCGGGCGCCCGGAAGCCGTCGGAGATCGCCGAGGTTGGGCCCCAGTCGGCCTCGGCGAGAATCCCGGCCAACTTCCTCTCGGCCGTCGGAGCCCCCGCCGGCGCGACGGCGATCAGGTCGTTGGGCCATTTGATGCCGACGCCGCGCACACCGAGTGCACGGGCAGCGCCCTGGCCGGCAAGGGCCACGGCCGCGGTGACGAGGTCGGCGACCCGGGCCGGCGGGCGCAGCAGGACCGAACACAACAGCCCCGAACCGGGCGGGGCGATCCATCCCCGGTCCCGACGGCCCCTCCCGGCGCGCTGGTGGTCCGCGACCACCACCACGCCTTCGGCCGCGCCGTCCCTGCCCAGCTCCAGGACGTCGGCGTTGGTGGAGCCGGTCTCGGCGACCCGACGAACGTCGCGGAAACGGGTGGCTCGGAGCCGTTCGCTCATGGCCAGATCCGCCGCGACCGCCCCGACACTTCCACGCCACCCATCATGGCATCTGGCATTGCACCCCCCGCGGGCGGCACCATAGGTCGTGCTCAAAAAGGTCTTGATAGCGAATCGTGGCGAAATCGCCGTCCGGGTGATCCGGGCCTGCAAGGAGATGGGGGTGACGTCGGTTGCGGTGTATTCGGACCTCGACCGCGACGCGTTGCACGCCCGACTGGCCGACGAGGCCTACGCGCTCGGCGGCTCGACCGCGGCGGAGAGCTACCTGAACACCGAGAAGCTCCTCGACGCGATCGAGCGCAGCGGGGCCGACGGGGTGCACCCCGGTTACGGCTTCTTATCGGAGAA
>CAZEAV010000157.1:0-6650 GCA_964510215.1 uncultured Iamiaceae bacterium | reverse complement strand
CGTTCTATTCCTCCGATGCCGAAGGTGGCGCGGATTCCGAGACCGTTCCGGCCGAGGTCGATCCGGCTGAATGGCTGGCCCGGCTGTCGCCGGCATCACCCGAGTAGATCGGGTCGAATCCACATGCGGTGACACGCGGGGCAGACCTGAGTGGGTCGGCCCAAGTGTTGCGCGCCAGGGTGCGCCAAGGGCCACTTTGAGTCCGGCTGTCTCTCGTCGGGCCTGGAAACATGTGATGCACACAGCCCGCCCGGCCACCGATTCGAAACTTGATCCTTGACCTTTCGGGGTGTATTCTCAACCTGCACTGGATCGACCGGACGGAGTCGAAGGTGAACCGATCGAAACGACTTGGAAGGATTGTCGCGGCGGCGGTGCCGATCTCGGCGGTGGTCGCGCTCCCGGCAGGAGCTTCGCCAGAAGCAAAGAGATCCGTCCAGGTCCGCCAGAACCCCCGGACGATTGATGGTGCAGACGGCTACGGATGCTCGACTGGCCTTGCTGCCCAGGATGAAGCGTCATTCAGTGCAGTAGACCAGCAGGCACTGGCGAGCGCGCTCGACTATCTGCGGGCCGTGAATCTGCACATGGTCGGGGACCGGAGTGGGAGTGCCGTGTCGGCGGTGCCCCGGCTCGGTGCCCGCTTGGCGAGTGAGCTGCCCGATGCCGTATCCAGTGTCGAGTCTCGACGGGCGGCACTGAACAGCGGCGGCATCACGATCAGCGCGGTGGAACTCGAGGGGACACTCACTAGTGCAGGGGTCGATCCCACAACTGGATTGACGCGCATCAATGTGACCTTCGGGATCACGCGTACGATGTCGGGCGGCACCCAGTGGTGGGAGAAGCACACCGCCCAGGCAACCTTTGATCCGGCCACGAAGTCGCTCGAATCAATCCATGTCACGACGATGAAGGAAACCGAGGCGCGGGTCGAAGCGGATTTGAAGGCGACTGGCGGTGCGCCGCGCCCCGAGCACGGAGGAACCGGTGCAGCGCTTCAGCAGCCGGCGAAGTCCCCGGCCACCAGGGCCGCGGAAGCCTCGGGAACTTACGACCGCCAGGCGGCAGTGAACTACGCGCTGGAATGGGCTTGTTACCGGAACCCTGACTACTTCTCCTATGGTGGCGGCGATAGCGGCGAGGACTGCACCAACTTCGCGTCGCAGGTGCTCTATGCCGGCGGTTGGCCGGAAGAAGACTTGGGTTCGGGCGGGAGTACCGATCTTCACAACTGGTTTCACAGCCCGATCGGCGACTCCCACACCTGGACCGTCGCAGACGACATCAAGGACCACTTTCGCGGCAGCGGGGCGTGGACCATCGAGGGCTTCAGCGACCTGGTCGAAGGCGATGTGCTCTCAGCCGACTGGGATGGAAACGGCACGTACACCCACACGATGATCGTCACCGGGAAGTCCGACTCAGGGGATCCGCTTCTCTCGTATCACTCCATCGATACGCGGAACCGGCCACTCCACGACATTCTCGCTACCGATGATTCGACTGCAAGATATGCCGCGTCGCACGTCAGCAACGACACAACGATCGGCTATCCTGACGCGTGAGGGCGCAAGCGATCTTCAGCGGTTGCCACCCGTGAGCGGCGCGACCGACGAGGACGTCCGTGATTTTCTCACTGCGGCAGGGTTGCCACCACCCGACGGTGAAGGTGCGGATTTGACCGTGCGACAGTACGCGGGCGGCGATCTTCTCGCACTCGCCCGTGTCTATCTCGCCGTGCTTCGCGCCGCATCCGCGACCGGCAGGGCCATTCCCGAGGAGCTTCTCGCGCAAAGCCCGAACCTGGTCGACGCGGTTGCCTTGGCACGTGGCTACTCGGAGGCGACCGGCGGCGCCGTCGCGGAATCTTCCGAATCCGACTCGGGCGGCCGGATGCAGCAGTGGCCCCGACGCTCCGTGCGCGTGGAGCTGCGACCGCCCGAGGCTGCCGACTACGACCGAATCTACCGTGTGATCAACTCACCTGCGACTGGCTGGCGCTGGCCGAGTCGAGGGCGCACGATCGCGCGTACTGAACTCGAACGTTCGGTTAGCGGGGGAGCAGCATTGCAGATGATCGGAGCACGCCGGGACAACTACCGGCCAGTGGCGCTGTACTCGATCGTCAACGCAAACGACTTGGACCGGCGAGGTGAGTTCAGCGTCTTCGGCCTGACCTACCAGACGAGCGACCAAGTCGACGTCGCGGACTTTGTCGGTTTGGAAGGCCTCGAGGGACTCGCCATGTTCTTGTCGTTCGCGTTTGAAACGTTGGGATTCGACAAGTTGTTCGCCGAGGTACCTGGGTGGAACTGGGGGCAGTTCCGGGCCGGGGAAGGCCACTTCTTCGAGCTGGAAGGCGTTCGACGGCAGCACGACTATTTTGCCGGTAGGAAGTGGGACCGGTATCTGCTGGCAATCTTTCGAGAGCAGTGGGCGCAGATCGAAGTCGCGCTGAAAACTGCGTTGGTTTGCCTGGACATCGAAGCTCCGCCGTGAGGTCCTCAAAGCTTCGAAGTGGCCGACTCAGCGGCAGCGACCGCGGCCGCGTCGGCGCCGTCTCGGTTGCTCTGGCGGCGCTGGTGTTCGCCGTGGCTGGCCTCACGGCATGTAGCAACGGTGATTCACAGAGTGCGGCACCGAGGCCGATCCCTACCGTCTCGGGGCCAGCGGCGACGGCTGGTTGCACCGGGACTGGCAAGGCCACCGCGCCCACGAAGCAACAAGCGGCAAAAATACTGCTGCGAGCGATTATTGCCGGCAACCAGCACGTGGCCTGTTCATTGGCGGGGCCAAAGACACGGATCGACCCGGCGACGGAGAAACGGGTTCGTGCCGCCTTTCCCCACGGCTTGACCGACAACCTCGCGTTTCAAGCGAGTATGCAATATCCGGATATGGGAGGCGTCTACGTCCTCCGCAGGGGTCGTCCGATCTTGGGCGTGGGGGTCGTGATGCACGCAGAGTCGAATTCCAAATGGTGGGCGACAAGCGTCAAGTTCACAGACTGCGTGCCCCCGCAAGGCTACGGGCGTTGTGTGAACGATACAGGTCGGTGACATCACAAAGCGTGCTACGAGCGTCGGCGGCAACCGAGCGGATCATCCGTGTGCGCTTCGCCGCCATGCGGGCCGAGTTCCGCTCGGCCGCCGCCGAGGAAATCGCGTGGGCCAGAAGCCTGCTCGGCAACAAGTCGGGTCTTCCGCACGCGGACCGTGGGTGTCCCTCAGGTAACGCACGCGACGGACTCGTGGTTGTCGGCGGCGTCGTTCCTCCGAGACAACCCGGGTGCTCACCGAGGCTGCGATCGAGTCCAAGAGCGACTCGTTGATCGGGTTGAAGGAGAACATCATCATCTTCCAAGTTGATCCCGGCCGGTACGGGCATGTTGACCTACCGCCAGATCGGCACCCGGGCACCCGGGTACGAGCCGATGACGTTCTATTCCTCCGACGCCGAAGGTGGCGCGGATTCCGAGACCGTCCCGGCCGAGGTCGATCCGGCTGAACGGCTGGCCCGGCTGTCGCCGGCATCACCCGAGTAGATCGGGTCGGGAGCTGGCCGCAGCACCCGCACTCCCGAACGCGATTTTGCCGGCCGTCGGTGTCCCGGCCGCCACCGACTAGCTGGCCCATCGCGATCGTGGACGGCAGTTGACCGATCGCTCGATCCAAGGCATCCGGGTGGTCATCGCAAAGTCCGGCATCCGTGGGGGGCAGCTGCCGGCTCGACACCGGCCCCACTTGTCGATCGTCGACGCATCGCCGCGCTCCCGACTCGGCATGGAACCTCGAGCACATTGGTGTCATATGGCTATGCTAGGGCTGTGGCTCGAACCCAGACGATGGTGCAGCTCTCCGATGACCTCATCGTGGAACTCGACCGCGTGGCGGCCGAGAGGGGGGTGTCACGGTCGGCGCTGATCCGTGGTGCGCTGGCCGACTATCTGGCCGCCGTGCGTGCCGCGGACGTGGGGCGACAGATCGTCGCCGGTTACGCCAGAATCCCGCCGTCGACACCGGACTCCTGGGGAGAGCCCACTGGCCTGGGGGAAGCCGGCGAGCGTGACGTCCTTGCCCGCTTGGAGCTCGAAGAGGATGACGCCGGGCAGGAGCCGTGGTGACGCGCGGCGACGTCTGGTGGTACGAGCACCCCGATGCGGGAAGGCGACCGTTCGCGATTCTCGCCCGGGATGACGCCTGCGCGATTCTCAACCAGGTCCTTGCGGTCCCGGCCACCACGGTGATCCGTGCCATTCCGACCGAGGTGGTGCTCGACGTCGAAGACGGGATGCCCCGCCGGTGTGTGCTCGCGCTGGACAACGTGACGGTGATTCGACCTGCTCTGTGCACCGAGTTGATCACCACGCTCGATGCGGTGACCATGCACCGTGTGTGCGACGCGCTCGGCCACGCCGTGGCTTGCTGAACCGGCTACCGTCACCGCGGCGAGCGTTGCGCGCGCCGCCCTCGGCGTCGAGGCGCCGAATGAGGAACGCTCTTCATCTTGCGTCGGCCACGCGCCGCGCCCGTGTCAGTTTTCAGTGATCGTTCACGCCTCTCGTGAATTCGTTCCCTGCGACGGCGCTGACTGTGCTGCCCGAGCCCCACCCCTTGACATCCCACTCCCGCGGGAGTAGTTCTGTCGTCGTGTCGTCGTGTCGTCGTGTCGTCTGCTGTTCGTGGCTGCGGCCGGTGTATTGATCTCTGCGCTTGCTGTGCCGAACGCCTCGGCATCTGAGCGAGGCAGGGAACCACTGGCGGTCCCCACTTCCGGTTTCGTCTCCGAATCAGCCGCGGCAGCCTCAGGCGCGCTGGTCGTCACCACGTCAACGGTCGATCGTAGCGGGCGAAGATGGGGCTTCAGCGGAGCGAATGTGAATGCCTTCTCCATTGTCGCGCCGCCGGTCGGTTTCAACCCGCTCGCTGCGACGCCCGCGCAGCTCCAATCGTACGGGTTCCCACCCAAGCCGACGAACCTGGCCGGCCTCGCGAGTTGGACCGCGGCGATGCGGGCCTTCCGGGACGTGCCGGCCCCGAACCTGCAGTTCTCGGTTGGGACGCCGATTGCCGAAGAGCTGCAGCGGAAGGCACAGACCCCCGGCGCTGACAGCAGTGTGAACGGCGTCGTCCGTGCAAACTGGGCTGGGTGGGCGGCGACGGCGACCAACAATACGTGGGTCACCGCAGAGAGTACGTTTCCGGCGACGAACGTCGGGCCGCTTTGTGGGCCGACATCCGAAATGTCCACGTGGACGGGCCTTGGCGGTGACCGTGCGCCGCGGCTGCTCCAATCCGGTCTGGTCTTCAATGATCACATCCCAAACCAGGTCTCGATTTGGACTCCATTTTGGGAAGATCTGAATCCGGCCCACCCGAACCCCCCGCACGAACTCGTCGGCGTCGGCGACACGGCGATGGCGATCGCCCCTGAGGATCAGGTTTTCTCATCCACGTCGTACAACCAGGCGAGCCACCAAGTGCAGTTCTACCTCGGGGACGAATCATCGGGGCAAAGCCAGGACGTCATCGAACCTGACCGTGAGTCGTATTACTCGGGTACATCTGCCGACTTCGTGACAGAGTTCACCGAAGGTGTGGAGGGCGCGCAGTTCCAGTCGTTTGCGACCGGAATGTCAGCGATGAGCGTCACGGGCCAGTGGTACACCTTGAATCACACGTCGACCGACAAGTTCATCGATGTCAATGCCTTCGACCAGGTGAAGGTGACGACGAGTCCGCTCGTTCCCGGTGGGAACGAGTTCTCGAATGCCTTTGCCAGATGTGAATGAGCGTCTCCGGGTCGACAAGCATCCGCCGGGGTCGTACTGCCGTTGCGGCCCTTGCATCCATCGCACTCATCGGCCTTGCCGGCTGTAGCCAGCGGACGCCGAAAGCGAACCCGCCACCGATGCCCGTGACTCGGCCGCAGCACACGAGCGCGAAACACGGTCAGAAGTCGACCGTAGTTTCTTACCACGGGCTGCGCGTCGAAGTGCCGGAGGACTTTCGAATCGCGACGACCGTGAATTGCCGCGAAGCTCTGAGGATGATCGTCGTGACCACCCCCGCCGCAGGCACGTGTCTTGGTCGAGTGACCGGCGTGCCCCTCATGCCGGTCACGAAATGGCAAAATGCCGTGGTCCTCGACCGATTCCACGGCCCGCAGCCGTCCGGGTCCGAACGGACGCACCTCAACGGCCTCGACGTGTTCGAATCGCAGCACAAGTCTGAAGGTGGTGCGGTCGACGGAATCGTGATCGACGTGCCATCGTCGGGCGTTGCCATCGGGGCCAAAGGACGCCAGGCCGTCGGCATCGCGATGTCGGTTCACGCCGCCTGAGCGCTTGCACGGCACCCGGTGCGTACCGGGGCTGCGGGGCAATCGGCGAGGTCTGCCCCGTCCGCCCCTGACCAAGCACAACACAGCGGCCTGGTCGGCCATCCGTCCCCCGCCTTTGCGCGGTGATGACGAACCCCTCTAAGCTATCCCGTCGCGCAAAGTCAGAGGTGGACCCTCGGTCGTTGCGATCAGAACGTTTCGAAAGGTGCCAGGTGCCTACCATCCAGCAGTTGGTCCGCAAGGGCCGTTCCTCCAAACGACGTGAAGGCTCCACGCCCGCGCTGCGGGGCGCGCCCCAGCGTCGG
>CAZEAV010000156.1:0-6675 GCA_964510215.1 uncultured Iamiaceae bacterium | reverse complement strand
GAGGATGAGCACCGCGAACAGCGGCGTGGCCAGGCGGCGGCCGTTCTCGGTGACGAAAAGGTGCTGTCCGTGCAGCGAGTCGGTCGACGGCACGATCCGGCGGACGATCCTCAGGGCGATGCTGGATTCGGGATGGACTTCGTCGTCGTCCTGGAAGGCCAGCTTGAAGGCGGTGTACAACAGGATCGCGCCGAAGACGGCCAGCGTGGCTGCGAACGTCCGGATGAGGGCGACGCCCGCGAAGATGAACGCACCCCGCAACGCGATGGCACCGAAGACCCCCCAGAACAGCACACGGAACTGGTATTTGGCCGGGATCGCGAAATAGGTCAGGATCACGGCCCACACGAACACGTTGTCCACTGACAGGCTCTGTTCGATGAGGAATGCGGCCAGGTACTCACCCACGGCCGCGCCTTTGTCGCCCGGGTGGGCGAGCAGGTAGATGATCCCGGTGAACGCGAGCCCGATCGCGATCCAGCCCGCCGATTCGATCGCCGCTTCCCGGAGGGTGATCTTGTGGGCCCGGCGGTGGAGCACCAACAGATCGACCAACAACAGGGTGACCACGAAGGCGACCAGTGCCACCCAGTGCCAGGGTTCCACGGACAAATCGACGTCCTGTGACCGCGTCGCGGCGATCGTCAGACCCGGCCGGAGCGATGGCATGGGAGTGCGGTGGCCTCCAGATACGAGCAGCAGCGATGGGTCGGGCCGGCAGGGAGCCGAGGCGAACGCCGTTGGACGGTCCCAGGTTACCGGCCCGGTGATCGGGTCGGGTACTGGACCCTCGGCGCCCGCAGCGCGCACGGGGTGTCGGGAGCGTCCGAAGTTCCTGAGGAGGCTCTTCCCGGGGCGACGAGGACCCGCCTTCGGAAGTGGCGACCAGGCGATCTGCGGCACACCGCAGTCTCCGCTGAGAGCTGCTGCCTCCCGGCCCTGACTCGGTTCACGGGCTGCAGTTGCACAGGACCCGGCCGCCACATCGTAGGACGGGTCGCCTCCACGATAGCCTCATCGGACCGGGTCCCGCGCCGTGCGGGCACCGGATCGGGCCCACCCCGGTGGGTCAGCGCCCGGAGGGGTGCGAGAGCGGCCTAATCGGCACGCCTGGAAAGCGTGTGTGGGTACTGCCCACCGAGGGTTCGAATCCCTCTCCCTCCGCCACCGGGAATCCCGGGCCGGGCTCGACGCCCAGGCCCGGACGCGGCGCTGCAGATGCCGATCGGGCGATCCCGAGCACGCCGATCAGGCTCACCGCCAAACTTCGCAACCTCGTGGCCTGACAGATCCGCCGAGTCATCCGCTGATTCGCTCCCCGAGGTGAGGGGGACGCGATACTCGCATCGGCTCCGTGACGCCCCGAACTCGCCTGTAGGAGTCCCGAAAACCCAGTAGCCTGGGTGGCATGTCCGACGTGGTCACCACCGCGCAAGCGAGCGCGAACCTCGACCAGATCATGGAGCGCTTCGACGCCGGAGACGACGAACCGGTCTATGTAGGTGCCGATGGCCGCACCCAAGGCGTCATCGTGCCGGTGGAAGTGTGGGAACGATTCCTCGCCGATGCCGAAGACGAATACGACCTCCGGATCGTCGCCGAACGCCTCGCGAACGACAGCGGCCGCCGCTACACCCAAGCGGAGATGGACACGTATTTCGACGAGTTGGCCGCTGACGCGTGACGCGACCCGCAGGGCGACCCCCGCGGTTGACGCTCATCTACCTGTCGGGTAGCCGCAACGACTTCGCAGAGCTCGCCACCGACGAGCAACACGCCGCCCGTGCAATCCTCGACGACCTCGCCCGTGGCGCCGTGACCGGCAAAGGTCTGGGGGAGCGTCGCGTGAGTGGTGACCTGACCGGATTCCTTCGCGTCAAGTTCGACATTCCGGACCGACACCTCCCCCAAAGCTCCGCGTGGTCTACCGGCTCATCGGCCCGACCACCGCTGAAGTGTTCGCTATCGGGCGACGCGACGACCACGAGATTTACCGGCTTGCCGCCGATCGTAGAGACCACGAGCTGTAGCGGACCCCGCGGGCCGCGCCTGTGGGGCAGCTCACCGGCGCGCACCGGGGTGCAAACTCGACCCACCCGGACAGGTCCGAATGCACGCGTCGCGGCCCTGTGACAGACTCGGCGAGCATGGACCAGCGACTGTCGCTCGTCACGCTCGGTGTGGCCGATACCGCCCGGGCGCGGGCGTTCTACGAGGCACTGGGTTGGCAGGGTGAATCGCCCGACGGTGACGTGGTGTTCTTCCAGGCCGGGGGTATGGTCGTCGGGCTGTGGGGCCGTGATGCACTTGCGGCCGACAGTGCCGTGGCCGATCCCGGTGGCTGGGGCGGGGTGACCCTGGCCTACAACGTCAACGCACCTGCCGAGGTCGACCGGATCCTGGCGGCGGCCGAAGCCGCGGGCGCGACCATCGGCCGCCCGGCGACCGGCACCGAGTGGGGCGGGTACTCGGGGGTGTTCGTCGATCCCGACGGTCACCCGTGGGAGGTCGCCCACAACCCGGGATGGCACCTCACCGACGACGGCCGGACCCTCCTCGCCGCACCCGACGGAGCCAACGCGGACGACGCCGGCGCAGCGGGTGCGGTGCCCGACTACGCGCTGTCGATCTACATCGCCGCCACCGCCGAAGCGGTCTGGGACGCGCTCACCGACGAGGCCCTCACCGCACGCTTCTGGGGGCACGAGCAGCGGTCGGACTGGACCGTCGGCGCCCGGGTCGAGCATGTGCGCGCCGACGGATCCGGCATCGTCGACGCGGCCGGACACGTGCTCGTCGCCGAACGCCCCGAGGAACTCGCGTTCACCTTCGACCTGCCGAATCGACTGGAGGATCCGGACCACACCTCGAGCGTGGTCACCTTCACCGTCGCGTCGTCCCCGGAGCTGGCGAAGCTGAGCGTCACCCACTCGTCGTTTACGAGCGTCGAGGAACGCGACGGCGCCGGCGAGGGCTGGACCGCGGTCCTGTCGAACCTGAAGACCCTGCTGGAGACCGGCGATGTCCTGCCCCAACCTCCCTGGCAGTTCGCCGCCGCAGCGGGGCGGGCGACCGGCGAATGAACCACCACGAGTATCCACGCTCGATCGTTGGGGCGTTGGGCGTGGTGTTGGCCCTCGCGGCGCTGTTGGGCGCGTGTTCCTCGTCGGGCTCCGGCCCCACGAACGCTTCCGGCAGGACGGTGACGTCGAAGGACGCGACCACGACGACGGCACGCGCACCGGCCCCGAAGGCTTTCGAACCGGGCGACCAGGCGTTCTTCACGATCCCTCATCCGATCCCGGCCGGCCGTCATGGAGAGCTGCTCCGCTACCAACCGATCACGAAGTCACCCGAAGGGCTGAAGTGGTACCGGATCATGTACCTGTCCACCACGGTGGCCGGCGATCCCACGGTGGAGACCGGGATCCTCACGATCCCCGACCACGCCGCACCCGAAGGCGGCTGGCGCCTCGCCACGCACGCGCACGGCTCCACCGGGCTCGCGGACGACTGCGCGCCGTCGCGGACCGTGGTGTCCGATCCTGGTTCCAGCGCCGAGTTGCAGGTGGTCGGCCGTGATGCCGCGAAGCACGGCTACGTCGTCGCGTCGACCGACTACGAGGGGCAGGGAGGTCCGGGTCGGCATCCCTTTCTGGTGGGCGTGAGCGAGGGGCGGTCGGTGCTGGACGCCGCCCGTGCCGCCCGGGACTTCCCTGGATTGCAGCTCCCCGAAGACCTCGCGATCGTCGGGTATAGCGAGGGAGGCGACGCCGCGTTGTGGGCCAACCAACTCGCCGCGAAATGGACCCCCGAGTTCCACGTGGTCGGCACGTTCGCCGGCGCCCCGGCCAGCGAGATCGCCGCATTGCTCAGCCAGGGCCCGATGCCGGCGGTCGACAATCCCCAGGCGGTCGGGATCGTGGCCGGGCTGGCCGCGGTCGACCCGAAGCTCGACGGCGATCTGGACGACATCCTGGCCCCGGCGGGCAAGAAGCTGCTCGCGGTGATGGACCGATCGTGCACGACGCCGAAGGGATTCCAGCTCGGCAAGCCGCTCCTCGATGCAGATCCCACGAAGACCCAGCCCTGGAAGCATCTGATGGCGCAGAATCGGCCCGGGTCGGTTCCCACCGACGACCCGGTGTTGATCATCCACAGCCGTGAGGATCGGAACGTGCCGATCGCCCAGAGCGCCACGTTGCTGACCCGCATGTGCAAGGCCGGTCAGGTGGTGGAGCGGCGGGTGCTGCCCACCGGCAGCCACGTGGCCGCCGCGGTGCCCGCCTATGCCGACGGATTCGACTGGCTGGAAGGCCTGGCCGATGGCACCAAGGCGGTGGATTCGTGCGACACCGACTGAGTCGGCCCTGATCCCCGTCCTTGTGAGCCGGTTCCCCGCACGCGGGCGGCTGGCTCGCCGAGCTTCGGCGCATCCGCGGCGACACCGGTCGGTTCCCCGCACGCGGGCGGCTGGCAACGGACATCCCGACTTTGCACCCTCGACCCCGACCGAAGCGGGAAAACCGTTCAAAGTCGCGTCCGCGGCCCGGTGCGATTGCAGTCCGCTCGGCCGGGCCGGCGGTCCGGACGACAAACCCGATGGCGAGACACCATCGGTGCAACAAGACTGAGCCGATGCAAAGTTGGCGCGTCGGCGACATCGAAATCGTGCGGGTCGAATCCGTGGACCTTGCGCTCCCCGCACCGGCGCCGGTGCCCGACTGGATGGTCCCGGCATTCGGCACCGGCGACGGTGAGGTCCGTCTCGCGTTCAGCGCGCTCGCGATCCGCACCGGCAACGCGCGCATCGTCGTCGATCCGTGGCTGGCCGACGACAACCCCCGCACCCAGCCCGACGCCGACGTTGCCGCGGCGCGCGCGCTCACCAGCCTGGCAGACGCGGGCTTTCCTGCGGACGACGTCGACCTGGTGCTCAACACCCACCTCGACGGGATCGGTTGGAACACCCGCCCCGACGATTCTGGTGGTTGGCGGCCGAGCTTTCCGAACGCGAAATACGTGTACTCGGCCGCGCAACTCGCCACCGTCGACGACGGCGTCGAGGTGTACGGCGACGCGGGTCTGGCCGAGCTGCGCGCCCGCACCGATGTCGAAGGACTCACCCCTCCCCACCAGATCACCCCGGGGGTGAGCGTCGCCGACGCACCCGGGCACGAGCCGGGCCACCTGGCGGTCCGGGTCGAGTCCCGCGGCGACCTCGCGATCTACCCGGGGCATCTGGTCTTGTCGCCGTTCCAGGTCGACGACCCCGGTACGACGCTCGCGGGGGAGGCCGATCACCTGCTCGCGGAGGCGACGGCGACCCGCCGGGCGATCCTCGACGAACTCGCCGGCCGCGACGGCCTGCTCCTCACCACCCTGGTCGGTGGTCCCGGCGGCGGCCGCGTCGTGCGAGGTGAGGTCGGCGGCTTCCGCCTCGAGACGGTCCCCGCGTAGCGGGTGTGCCGGTGCGCACCAGGGTGCGCACACGCACACCCGGTGTGGATGGGGAAGGGTCAGCCGGAAGCGGGGGCCATGACCCCGATCATCCACGGGATCCCGAAGGGGTCGGTGCACATGCCGAATGCCGGGGAGAAGAACGTATCGCCCAGGGGGAGTTGCACCGTGCCGCCTTCGGCCAGGGCGTCGAACACCCGCCGGGCATCGTCCGCGTCGGTCGCCGAGTAGTTGATCCGGAAGCCCTGCTTCGGGCCGGGATCGTCGGTGGTCGGGTCGTCCGAAGCCAGCAGGAGACCGCCGTCGTCCGTCACGAGCGCAGCATGCATCACCAGGTCGGCCGGCATCGGCGGGCCTTCGTTGCCGGTGGCGTCGGGCGGGGTGTCGGCGCCGGTCAGAACCTGCAGGTCGCCGCCGAAGATCTCGTGGTAGCGCTCCATGGCGGCCCGGCAGTCGCCGGTGAAGAACAGGTACGTCGAGAAGGACATGGCCGGAATCGTACGCGTCGAACGCGATGCGTGCTCGGAAAATCAGGCCTGCGCGATGCGCACCAGATTGCCGGACGGGTCCCGGAACGCGCAGTCGCGGGCACCCCACGGTTGCGATGCCGGTTCCTGGAGCACCTCGGCTCCCGACGCGCGGACCCGCTCGAAGGTCGCGTCCAGGTCGTCGGTCGCAAAGATCGCCGCTTGCAGCGCGCCTTTGGTGACCAGCGCTTCGAGTTGGTCGCCTTCGGTCTGCGAGCGGCCGCCGTGTGGTTGGGAGAGCACCACCGCGAGGTCCTGGCCCGGGGCGCCGACCGTCACCCAACGGAACCCGTCGGAGGAGACGTCCATGCGGACTTCCAAGCCGAGTGCGTCGCGGTAGAACTCGAGTGCCTCATCGGGGTCGTTGACGGTGATGAACATGGTGGACACGGAAATGGTCATGGCCGACACGGTACGGATCCGGGACGCCTCGCGCTTCTCGATTCCTGCTCGCTTCGACGACGATGGGTCGTGTTCGCGTCGGCCGATTCCCGAACCGCCGGCGTCCGTGGCCGAATCCTCTCCGAGCGCTCCGCCACGTCGGTGTGTCCGGGCCTTGTGTCCCGCCTTCCGGTCCCGCCTACCGGTCCTGGCTCCGTGGGTGCCAGGATAGTTCGGGGGTGTGACATTTTCTGGGGCGCGTGGTGGCCGGCCGGCCCCTTCGCCGACGACGCGAGACAACGCGCCC
>CAZEAV010000155.1:0-6716 GCA_964510215.1 uncultured Iamiaceae bacterium | reverse complement strand
TCAACGCCGTCACCCGGGGGCGCTACATCACCGCCGACCAGACCGACATCACCACCCTCGCTGGAGCAGTCAAAGCGGCGGCCTGCGCCACGCGACAGGCCGACGGAGCCCTCGTGGTGGCTACTGCTCCGGATGTCAGGAGCCAAGACAGTCCGGGTCCGCGCACAGCCAGGCGGAACCACGAGCTGGCTCGGTGCCGCCGGAGCTGTGAGCCGGTAACGCCCGGAAGCTCGGGGCCGTCATCCAAATCGACTGGCTGGCCGGGCCCGGGTTCACGCCAGTCACGTGTGCGAGCACGGACGCACACCACCGCATGAGATACAGCACGGTCTGTCCCCGACCGGTGAGCGAGCCCTCACTCGTGCCCGCACCCGTACTGCCTGCACACGCACCACCGATTGGCTGACTAAAATGTTCCTCGGCACACCGAACATGCCTCAAAGATGTCTCAGGAGGATCACCAAAAGCCATCGACGGTCGATCAGCCCCAATCACGTTTCCGCAGGTCAAGGCTGGATTTCCACCATTCTCAACCCTGCTCATTCAGGCACGGAGAGTCCGAGATGCATTACGACCTGTAGGCAAAACCGCAGGTCAGCGGCCTACGGGGCGGCGGCTTGCCTCAAACTTGCCTTACCAGCTCTGGACGCCGCGGAAAGGGCGGATCTCGAACACGTCATCCGGCGGGCCAATCGCGAGCGCTGAGTCGAGGCGGTCACGGCTGCCGAAGGGCGGCGTCGACGACCGCACGCGACGCTTGATCGGAGTCCGGCCAGAGGTGACCGTAGGTGTTCAGCGTCGTCATGGCGCTCGCGTGCCGTAGTCAGCTCTGGACCACCTTGACGTCCAGGCCGGAGGAGATCAGGAGGCTGGCGAAGTAGTGCCGCAGGTCGTGGAAGCGGAAGGCCCCGGACAGTCCGTCAATGTACGCTCGCTCTCTACGGACTGCTCGTTCGACCATCCAGGGCCCGATCGGTTGACCGATCTCGTTGGTGACGAAACTTTTCCCCACGCCGGCGTCGGCAGCTGCCTTCAACATCGTGGCCAGTCTGACCGGGATGGGGACAGCCGTCCGAGACACCTCCGACTTCAGGGGCAGGTCGGGATACTGGCGCACCGGGGTGATCAGTCCGACCTCGAAGTCGACATCCTCAGGCCTGAGGCCCACGGCCTCGGCAACCCGCAGCCCAGCAAAGGCGCCGAGCAGCACGGCAGGCCGCAGACTGGGCGTGATGGCGTCCTGCAGAGCCCAGACCTGATCCGTCGTGGCCACGTAGGGACGTTGTTGTCCCGTGCGCGGTGAGGTGCGCCGACAGCATGGGTTCCGCGCGATCACACCGTCGTGCACCGCGTCGGCCATGATCTGCGAGAGGCGCCGGTAAACGACGTAGACGAAGCTGTCGGCGTAGCCCGCCGCCTGCAACCCCGCCACCCAGCCGCGAACGGTCGACGGTTTGACGGCGGACACAGGATAGTCGCCCAGCCCCGACTTGATGTGCTTGATGTGCACCTTGGCCTGCCGGACCGTCGAGGCGCGTGGCGTGTAGCCTGCCAGCCACAGGTCACACCACTCGGAGACCCGGATCCGGGCCATGGCCGGGTCGACGTAGGTACCTGTGACGACGGACGCGTTGACTTCATCGATCCACTTCTCGGCGGCCGCTCAGCGGGGGAAGCTTCTCGACTGCTGCTTGCCCGCGGCATCGTAGTAGCGTGCTCGCCAGCGACCGTTGCGTTGCTTGACGATGCTAGCCATCACAAGGCCTCAGCCAGCGGAAGCGATGTGAGGCGCGGGGTCGCACGCAGGCAGCACTGCAGAGGTCGCGGTCAGCATCAGCCGACTCCCACGTCGGTCGATCACGTTCGTGCGACCGCAGGGCCCGACTCCGCTGAGAGTTGCTCGGCATCGTGGCAGGCCGAGATCCAGTCCTCGACATCCTCCTCGAGCGCCACCACATGGCCCCCCAACCTGAACGTCTTCGGACCACGCTCCCCGGTCGCCCGGTAGTAGCGGAAGGTGTTGACCGCAATGCCGGTCCGCTGGCTGACTTCACTCAACGTCATGATCTTGCTGCTCATCGCTCCTCCAACTCCGCGTTGCCCACGTCGTCCGCCCTACTCCTGTGTCGGCCCAACGATTCGCGGTGCGTTTCATGATCACCACGAACACCGAACCGGCGGGGCGCTATCGGTCTCGAGGCCACGGACCACCGGAGGATGCCGCGCTCAGGCACTCGATCGATTCGCAGTCGGTTTCCTGCCGCTGGCCGACGAGCGATATCCCGTCCGCCCATGGCGCCTGATCGACGAGACCCCGACCATGTCTCCTTCGGTCAATGTGGTCCCGTGGTCCACGGGCCCCGAAGGTCACCGAAATGGCCTATGCCGTGCGATGATTCGAGGTAGTTGGACGGTTCACCGACTGCCCGTGAACGCGATTCGTCGCCATAGATTGAGGATTAGATTGCGGATCGGCCGGCCGCCGCTTCCGGTGGGCACCATGGGCACTGTGCGGATATATCCCGCGGGCGCTGGTGCGCGACCTGGACGGGCCGGACCCGCGCGCTGGAACCCTCCGGCAGCTCCCGATCCGCCGCGCAGCGCCAGCTCCACAATGCCTTCCGCGACCGCACCCACGTGGCCGCCAGCGAGCTGATCACCCCCGAGACCCGCGCCGACGTACTGGCCGACCTCTGGTTCGCCTCCCTGGACGACCGCTCCCCCACCACCCTGCAGCTCTACCGGCACCACATCAACGCCCAGATCAAGCTGTCCCTGGGCCCGCCTGCCCATCCGCGAGCTCACCGCCGGGGCGGTGGACCGTCACCTGCGCCGTAGCAGCCATGAGCGGGTCCGCGACGTCGAAGCTGACCCGCTCGGTACTGTCCAGGATGTGCGGACTGGCCGCCCGCCACGACGCCCTGGACCGCAACCCGGTCCGGGACGCGGGCCGGATCAGCCGGCAGCCGAAGAAGCAGCCCATAGGCTGCGTGTGGTGAAGTCGACGCCTTCGATGCCCGGCGTGACGTCGTTGCGGAGAAGTTCGACAGCAGTGCCACAGGACCGGCGTCGGTGCTGCTTAGCCGCTCCAGACGGAGTACCCGGCGAATGGGGGATTCAAGGAGCGCAGCGACGGCGGGGGGCGCGTCGATGATCTCGGCCATGCGGACCTCCGCCTGCATCGAACCCCGTGGGAGGCGAACCCCTCCGACAAGCTGCTGAGTTTCTGGGCGATGAAGGGCTCGATCGTGCTGGAGGTGACGAAGGTGCCACGTCCGCGGGTCCGTACCAGCAGGCCCTCAGATACCAGCGTGGCCAGCGCCTTCTTGAGGATGCCGCGGCTGACGCCGAGGTCGTCGGTGAGTTGCGGCTTAGCCTTCAGGCGGCGGTGCGGCGGCCACTCTCCGGAGACGATCCGGCTGCGGATCAACCATAAGATCTGGGCGTGCAGCGCCACCGGAAGGACGCGGTCAGGCTTAAGGCCCGTCGCCTGCGTGTCTATAGCCGCCATCGCAACTCTCCTTCGTATCCGCTCGGCCGCGACTGCCACTGGTTAGTAGCTCGCAGCCTGTGCGGTCTCAAATGCAGTCACGATTGCCAGACCTGGGCTTGTCCCGACGCAGGCAGCGCCCGTCTCGAGGAGCGCAACAACCTGCTGACTGGACTTCATCCTCCGGAGGCCTCGACACGGACGTCCTCTGGGGCACGGTCAACCAAGTAGGCAATGCTTTCGGGGTTGGCCACCTGAACCTGCCCGCTGCTCCCGTTCTTTAGGTAGGAGGCGCCAGCCTCTACCCAAAATGTCGACGGCGGCATCGCGTTCGGCAGGGGTCAGCAGCGGCAACTCGAGCATCACCTTAACTGGGACGCTGGCGGCGTGGACCACTCCGGCGATGCCGTCGCGGACTCCGTCGAAGTCCCCCGACCGCAGCCAGCCGACTTGGGTTCCGATGTCGATCTAAGTGGATCCGATGCGCACTTGGATCGTCGCGTCGGAGTCCAGACACAGGCCCTCGGGCAGGTCCGGTCCGGCACCCGCGGTCCAGGCGCGTTCCCTGGCCGCGGCGCGCGGCCCCCATCCTGGCCGGGTACGCTTCCTCGACCCGGTCCAGCACCCGCCAGGTCGTGGGGATCCAGGTGACCGGACCGAACAGGGCGCTCCGGCCACCCAGCTGCCGCTGACCGAGTTTGCTTCGTCCGTGACCGCGACCGCCAGATCGGTGAACACTCGACCCGGCGCGTGCACCGGCACGCGCCGATCCGTATGGAGCAGCGCGGCCGTCAAGCCACCGACCAGGCCGGTCTCCTCGGCCATCTCTCGCAGCAACCCGACCCCCGCATGGGACACCACGCCGACCCCGTCCGCGTTGACCACTGCCCGCCGTGACCACTTGGTACGCCTGGCTTCGTAAGTGCCTGTTCTGTTTGGTTACCTGAACTGTCGCAAGTCTCAGTATCCCTTACAGGCACTTTCACGCCTTCGCGCCAGTGTCGCGCCGCCCCATCAGAGACGCAGGCTAGGATCCCGTAGGGGGACGCTCGCTGTGAGGCGCTGACCGGTGTGGCTGCGCGAGGCGCAGCCCAGCTCCACCGCCGCAATCTACGGACGCTGCACTCGTCACTCACAGCCGTCTGGCCTCTGGGCAACCGCCCCACTCCGCCCAGCAGATGGCTTCCAAAACCGCTGCCTCCTCTGCCTGACGCCTGCCCGACCCCGGTTTCCATTAACGCAACCCCTAAAACGGCCACAGGGACACTAGTGTTGCAAACACGAAGCAAACGGATAGTCGACGTAACCGCCGTCATCATGGGTGTAGAACGAGTCCTCGTCCCATTTAGCCAGTCGTGCCCCGCAGCGCCAGCGCTCAACAAGATCGGGGTTAGAGATGAACAACCTGCCAACACTGACAAGATCAGCCTCCCCCGACTGAATAATGGGACCCACGACGTCCAAGTCACTCGGGACACTATATCCGGTATTAATCATGAGGGTGGTGGGCCACAGAAGCCGAAAGGTCTTGTGCAAGGAATGCGACCGACGCCGCATAGTGTGCAGGTAGACTAAGCGACAATCCTTCAACGCTTCCACCAATGCCGTATAGGTCGCAACTGTTTCCGTCTCGTCTATATCATTGAAGTGCCCACCGGGAGAAATGCGCAAACCTACTCGCTCTGGGCCGACGCGTGCAGCCACCGCTCGTGTAACCTCGACAACGAACCGGGCACGGTTTTCAGCAGAGCCGCCGTAATCGTCGCGTCGCCTATTCGTATTGTCTGCCAAAAATTGGTGTAACAGGTAACCGTTGGCGGCGTGGAGCTCGACCCCATCCATACCAGATTCGATCGCTCGCGCTGCGGCCGCGACAAACTCCTCCACCACCCCCGGCAGCTCGTCAGCTCTTAAGGCGCGGGGGGCCTCCAAGCGTTTCCGCCCGTACGGTGTGTTGGCAGTCCCCTCCGCACGGACCGCGCTAGGAGCGACCGCTGAATCACCATTCGGCAACAGCAGTGGATGAGCCATCCGACCACTATGCATAAGCTGACAGAAAACAGTCCCTCCTTCGCTGTGGACAGCATTGGCAACCTCAGCCCATGCCTCCTGCTGAGCCTCCGTGTACATACCGGGAGAGCCCATATGACCGCCGCCAATAACACTGGGATGGGTGGCCTCCGTGACGATAAGCCCCGCCCCAGCTCTTTGGCGATAATACTCCACGACAGACTTCGTTACTATGCCGCCCTTAGCTCGGTTCCGTGTCATCGCCGCCATAACAACACGGTTCCGCAAGTCATACCTTCCTAGACGCCAAGGCGTAAATAGTTCACTCCACCGGGTCATGCGGTCACACTCCCAACCGCGCGGAACCTAGACCCAAAGCGCCTGAGGAGATACACGAATAGCGCGTCGAAGATGATCCCGAGAAGACCTAAAATCGCAATGGCCACAAAGACCGCCCGAGTATCGGTCAATGTAAGCGCTTGGTTCACTAGAACACCAAGGCCAGTCGAGGCGCCGAGCATCTCGGCAGTCACAACCGTCATGAAGGCATTTCCCATCGCAATACGCATTCCAGCGATCACATAGGGCACGCTGGCAGGAAGGAGGATAGACAATAACCGTTGCCCGTAGCCGATTCCAAACGATCCGGCCATGCGCAGCATGTCTTTGGGAATGGACGAAACACCCCCCACGGTGTTAACAGCAACGACGAAAATGCTCGTATACATAATGAGAACTACCTTCGACGCATCCCCCGTTCCAAACCAAATGAGCACCGGCGCAAACCAAGCTAAAGGTGGTACGAATCGAAAAAAGTAAATAAACGGATCGAGCAATCCTAGAACGATCCGGCTAGAGCCGGCTAAGAGTCCGAGCAGGACTCCAATTACTGAACCCAATACGAAACCCATCAGGATGCGGCGAAGACTGGCAACAATATCAGTAGACAGTGAACCGCTCTGCCAAATCTCAATCGCGCGTTCCCACACGAGTTTAGGGCCGGGGAAGAGCACCGGAAATTTGTACAATGCCGCAGCAACCCCCCAGGCCAGAATGAATAATACGACCGATACAAGGACTACGGCAGTGCGACCCACGTAAGACCGAGTAAATGAGCGCTCCGTAGGCATGATCCGGTTGACACGATGAACCATCTATTCAACCTTTCATGTAACGGCTGAAGAGCCGATCCCTGGTGATTTGAAAGATCGCGTCA
>CAZEAV010000154.1:5255-6739 GCA_964510215.1 uncultured Iamiaceae bacterium | reverse complement strand
ATGCCTCCCGCGCCGGTGGCGGCGCCCTGGTACGGCTCGATGAACGAGGGATGATTGTGGCTCTCGATCCGCAGTGCCAGTGCGATGCCGTCGCCGACGTCGACCACCCCGGCGCCCTCGCCGGGCCCCACCAACACATGGGGGGCTTCGGTGGGCAGGCGACGCAGATGCAGGCGCGACGACTTGTAGGAACAGTGCTCGGACCACATCACCGAGTACATGGCCAACTCGAGGTCGTTCGGAGCCCGGCCGAGCGCCGCGGCGATCCGGCGTGCCTCGTCGTCGGTCAGCCCGAGCGCCCGGTGGACGTCGGGGTCCGTCCCGGTCGGACCTGTGGATGCCGGCGTCAGGGTCGGGGTCTCCTCGGTTCGGGCCACGCCGCCATCGTAGGAGGCCGCCACGCGCGGCGACGAGGCTCGGGCCGCGGACGGTCGAATCAGCCGGTGTAGGTGGGGCGGCCGCTGACCGGCCGCGCCGGCGGGGCAGCCGACGCACCAGGCGCGCGCTGCGTTCTGTCCGTCCCGGCGTTGCCGAGTGTCGACGAGGTCGCGGTGGAAGCCGTCGAGGCGGGCGATTCCGAGGTCGACGGCGGCACCGCAGTCGACGGCGACGACGAGGTCGGGACCGTGGTGGACGACGTCGTCGTGGACGGCGCCGACGTCGAGGTTCCGGACTCGGTCGATGTCGGAGCACCGATCGTCGTGCTCGACGAAGGCGGCAGCGACGTGGTGGTCGTGGTGGGTTGGGTGGCCGCGGGCGCGCCCTTGATCATGCTGAGGTGCATCGTTGCCGACGTGTCGGTCGTGGGCAGCTCCAGGGCCGGATTGAGGACCTGGTCCAGGTCGCCGTTGTCACCACAACCGTGTGCGGCGGGAAAAGCGAACCCGCTGTCGGCCACGGTCGCGGCCGGTTCGGTCGCGCTCAGATCGAATGGGGCATCCGAGCGTAACGTCAGCGAAGCCGGACCCATCACGCAGTCCGTGCCGAGAAAGCCCGCATAGACCGGCTCCGGGCTGGTGAGCCGGGTGTCGATGTCGATGTCGAGCCTGAACGCACCGGTGGCCGGATCCAGCGAACCCAGGCCGGTGCCGAGCTGTCGCATCTCGAAGGTGACGGGTATGGGGTCGGGCAGGATCGACGTGTCCACCGGCGTGGTGAAGTCCGGCACCAGCAGTTGCAACTCCAGGGCGCCGCTGGTGCGGTCCCAGGTGCCCACCAGATAGGTCCGACCCTCGGACGCCGGGTCGCCGTCGGGTAGAGCCACGGTCCCGGCCGCCCCGATGCCGAACGATCCCGAGTCCAGCGCGAACACGACGTCATAGGACGACAGGTCCGGATTCTGGACGTCCACCGGCACGGTCGTGGTGGTGGTCGTGGTCGTCGTGGCGTCGTGCAGTACGTCCGCCGGCACGTCCTCGGCCTTTGCCCATCCGAGCAACTCGGCGGTCGTCACGGCCATCCTCGGAGACACATCAAAGTGTTTT
>CAZEAV010000154.1:0-5245 GCA_964510215.1 uncultured Iamiaceae bacterium | reverse complement strand
GGCCGGACAATCGCCCGCAACGGTCGTGGTGACACCGGCACCCGAACAACTGCGGAGCGGTGACAGACCCGTTCCCGACGCGGTATGGATCCAGCCCACCGGACCCATGGGCGTGGCGCCACCACAGTCGGCGGCAGTCGAGAGCCAGGTCGCGTCGGGGTAGGTCGCCGGAGTGGCGTCGTCGTCCCCGTTGCCGCACTCGTATGCCATACGGGTTCCCGGCTGCTGGTCATAATCCAGTCGCCACTGGCGTGCCTGCATGACGTACCCGGCGGGCAGGGGCCGCGACGAGGTCCAGATCGCGCCCGTGTCCGGGTCAATGCCACGCCGCACCACGGTCGTGTCGGCGTTCTGGAAGCCACAGGTCGGATCGGCGGGATCGTTCGCGTGCAGCCACGTGCTCCAGGCGGGTTTCGGCGTGCCGTCCGCGGTGATGAGTCCCAAGAACAGGCCGAACTCACCCACGTTGTCGTGCAGCGAGTGGTAGATGAACGACTTGACGCCGGGGGTGCCCAGGACGCCTTCGAACGCCTGGCACAACGACGCGGCCTGTTCGGCGCCGTACATGCCCGGGTTGTTCAGTCCCTGCTCGGTGAACTCGACGTTCCATGCGGAGGGCACGTCGGGGTAGGTGGCGCGTAGCCAGCCGACCACCACTCCGGGGTCGCCCATCGTGGCGTAGGGCAGGTCGCGTGCGTCGATGGTCGGGGTGACCGACCGGGGATAGGGATGCAGTGCCAAAGACCACTGCCGGTCGCCGAGTTGCGGGACGAGGCGGGGCAGGAACGTCTTGATCGAGTACATGGGATGGGTGTCGTCGGGCCGGTCCAGCACCTGCTCGAAATGCTGGGTGAGCGAGATCATCACCTTCGCGTGCGGCTGGTAGGAACGGATCGCGTCGTACGCGGAGTCGTAGATCTCGGCATAGTCGTGCACCCAGGTGTCCAGGTCGCACGGCACCCCCGAGCCGCAGCCGACGTTGAACCACTGGTTGAGGTTGACCTCGTTCTGGATGACGAAGTCGGTGATGCGACCGTTGCCGCTCGCGCCGTCGTAATGGTGGGCGAGGTAGCCGGCGAAGCGGGCGAAATCCGATGCGTGGTCGGGAATGCAGAACACGTCACTCCACGCGTTGTAGGGCACACAGGGAAGCGACCCGCGTGCCCACGCCGGGGTGCCGTACACGATGGCCATCATCGGCATGCCCGCGTTCGTGAACGATTTGATCGCGGCATCCACCGCCGCAGGGGGTTTGAAACAGTGCCCGTCGTAGGTGTCATAACCACTGGGACATGGCGCGGTGAGATCTTCGGGCTCGAACTGCGCCCAGGACGTATCCATCCGACCGATGCCCATCGAGGCCATGGCCTGGGCCGCATCGGGCGCGTTCTCGAACCTCGTCACGCCCTTGACGTCCCAGAAGCCCCGCTGGGGATAGAACGCCGGATCATCGAGCTGCGCCGCGGTGAAACGGTCGGGGCCGCGACCCGTCGGGCCGCTGTCGCCGCCCGCCGAGTGGGTCGGCCAGGATGCGGCCGCGACGAGCGCCCCTGCCACGATGGCCACCAGGAGCCCAGAGGTGATCCGTTTGCGGAGTGCGGTCATGATGCGATGATCTCCCATCCTTGGTAGGTCCCACCCCAGCTGGAGGCGAAGCCGCCGAGCGCGTCGCGTGAACGCGCCATCTCCACCTGCGTGAGCGATTCGGTGTCGGTCAAGGTGAACATCGGCGGCGCGGACTCGGCCACATCGTCGGCGGCCACGAACACGACCTCGATCCCCGACTCACGCAGCGCGGCCGCCGCCTGGTCGGCCTCGGCCAACGAGGGGAACGAAAACCGGTGGACCACCGGGCACACCGGTGCACCCTCACCCGAGGTGCGGGCGGCGTTCTGGATTCGGCGGCGATCGCCATCGGCGGTCACCGCGTCGGCGAACAGCGACCGATAAAAGCTCCAACCCGGGTCGTCGTCGACCTCCACATCGTCGAACCCCAGATCACCAGCGGTGCGACGACTCGCCGCCGCGTCGTCGGTGTGGAACACCAGATCGCGGAAACCCGGCACGGTCAGCGCAGCGACGAAGACCGCCCGATCTGCCAGCGCCGCAACGAGCCGCTCCTCGTCCGCGACCAACCCGGCCGACTCGTCGGCGTCGGGGAACAGGGTCCCCTCCGCCCCGCGGTACCGCAGGCGCACCCGCACGCACACGCTCTGTCCACCCGCCGGCCCGACCGCCAGCAGGCCACCGTGCACGCGCAATCCCGACAGCGCCTCGTCATGGGCGACCACCCCGACCAACCACGTGTCGGCGACCTCGGTGTCCATGCCGGTAGCCTCGCGCGCCTTGATACTCCGCGCTCGCCATTCCCACAGGCTCCTGGTGGCGGTCGCCGCAACACTGATCCTGGGCGCATGCACCGCCTCGGTCCCGGGCTCCGGCCGATCCACCACCACCGGATCGGCCACGTCCACCGCGCGTTCGGCGACCACCGCGGGCGGGGCACAGACGGTCCGCTGGCACGACTGTGACGACGAGCCCCGACAGTTCCGCTGCGCCACGATCGAGGTGCCCGTGGACCACGGCGATCCCGATGGCGACACGCTGCACCTGGCTCTCGCGATGCTGCCCGCAACCCAGCAGCCGGCGAAGGACGGACCGCTGCTCGTGAACCCGGGCGGCCCCGGAGGATCCGGGATCGACCTGTTGACCGGAGCCACCTGGCCGAACGCGCTGCACCGGAACTTCGACATCATCGGCTTCGACCCCAGGGGAGTCGGTGCGTCCACGCCCATCGACTGCGGCTTCTCCCCCGGCAAGTTGTACTCGGTCGACCCGGCCCCACCCGATGCTGCTGCGGTGGCGAAGCTGGAAGCGGTGTCCAAGGCGTACGTGGCCAGTTGCGCCGAGCACGTGAAAGCGCTGCTGCCCCACATGGGCACCCGCGATGTGGCGCGGGACATGGACGACATCCGGTCCGCGCTCGGCGTCGCCAAGATCAGCTACCTGGGCTATTCCTACGGGACGAGCATCGGCCAGGTTTACGCGGACCTGTTCCCGAAACGGATCCGGGCGATGGTGCTCGACGGCGTGGTCCGGCTGGGACAACCCGGCATCGACGCCGCGCGTGACCAGGGCGTGGCGTTCGACAAGGTGCTCGGCGATTTCTTCCGCCAGTGCGACGCGGACCCGAGCTGCAAGGTCGGCGACGGGACCGAAAAAGCATTCACGACGATCCGCGCCGCGCTGCGGAAGCAGCCCATGGAAACCGACGACGGCGACCGGAAGTTGAACATCGGGCAATTCCAACTCGGGGTCGGCCAGGCCCTGTACGCGAAGTTCCTGTGGCCGCGCCTCGCCCAGGGTCTGGCCGCGGCGCTCGGCGGCGACGGCACCGAACTGCTCGCACTGGCCGACCAGTACCTGGGCCGCAACCCCGACGGCTCCTATTCGAACCAGACCGACGTGTACTTTGCCGTGAGCTGTCTGGACTGGGACTGGCCGTCGGACCCCCAGGCGTTCATCCAGGCCGGTCGCGAGGCGGCCGCCACGTCGCCGTACCTGGCCGAGGGCACCATCACCGACTACCTCCGGTGTGCCTACTGGCCGACCCCGCCCCAACCGCTCACGCCCGCCAAAGCCAAAGGGTCACCGCTCATCGTGGTCGTCTCGACCACCAGCGACCCGGCCACGCCCTACGCCAACGGCGTCGACCTGGCGAAGCGGCTCCCCCATGGCGCGCTCATCACCAAGGTCGGCGCCGAGCACACCGCGTACAACCAGGGCAACGCGTGCGTCGACGGCGCGGTGAACGCCTACCTGGTGTCGCTGAAACGCCCCAAGTCGGGCCTGCGCTGTTCCTGAAGGTCGAGCGCGACTCGGCGGGTTCGACCTCGAGGTCCTCAGCCGGCGAGACCGGCGCCCACCAGCGGTTCCAATACCAGCTCGGGCTGGTCGCCCTGAAGGCGCTGCAGCCAGAACTCGGATTCGAACAGGGCGAGCAGCGTTCCGTCCGCGCGGGCCAGCACTGCCACGCCCTGCATCGCCTTCAATGCCGCCGCGCTCGCGGCATCGGTGCGCCGCGCCACGCGGTAGCGGGTCGGGCTCAGCTCCACCGGCGCTCCGAACTCGTGCTCGAGCCGATGCACCGCCACGTCGAACTGCATGGGGCCCACCGCGGCCAGCGTCGGCGCCTGATCACCCAGGTCGGCGTCACGTAGCACCTGCACCACGCCCTCCTCGTCGAGCTGGGTGATGCCACGACGGAACTGTTTGAACCGTTGCGTGTCGCGCACCCTGGCGACCGAGAAATGCTCGGGTGCAAAACTGGGAATGTCCGGGTAGGACACCGGCTCGTCCAGCCAGAGCGTGTCGCCGACGCGGACATCCCCGGCGTTCACCAACCCCACCACGTCTCCGGGCCAAGCCTCCTCCACGGTTTCCCGATCCCGTCCGAACACGGTGTGCGCGTACTTGGTGGCGAACGCCTTGCCGGTCCGCCCGTGGGTGACGACCATGCCACGTTCGAAGCGTCCCGAACACACCCGCAGGTACGCGATGCGGTCGCGGTGGGACGGGTCCAGGTTCGCCTGCACCTTGAACACGAACCCGCTGAAAGGCGAGTCCAGCGGCCGCCGGCCACCATCGAGGGTTTCACGCGGCGACGGACCCGGCGAGCGGTCGATCACCGCATCCAACAGCAACCGCACGCCGAAGTTGGTCAGTGCCGAGCCGAAGAACGTGGGCGTCATCTCGCCCGCCTCGAACAGCTCCGCGTCGAATTCGGATCCCACCGCGTCCAACAACTCCAGTCCCTCGACCGCCTCGCCCCACGCGGACCCCTCCTCGGCGGCGGCACGCTCGGCGGTGACGGCCTCCTCGGGCGCCTCGGTGGCACCCCGGGCGACGCGCGTGAAACGGACATAAGTGCCCTGCTCGCGGTCGATCACCCCGCGGAAGTCCCCGGCGATGCCCACGGGCCAGGTCATCGGCACCGCCGGCAGCCCCAGGGTGGCCTCGATCTCGTCGAGGAGTTCCAGTGGCCCCCGGCCGGGACGGTCCCACTTGTTCACGAACGTGATGAGCGGCAGCCCCCTTGCCCGGCACACTTCGAACAGCTTCAACGTCTGCGCCTCGATACCCCGCGCGGCGTCCAGCACCATCACCGCGGCGTCCGCGGCGGCCAACACCCGGTAGGTGTCCTCGGAGAAGTCCCGGTGGCCCGGGGTGTCCAGCAGGTTGAAGA
>CAZEAV010000153.1:0-6779 GCA_964510215.1 uncultured Iamiaceae bacterium | reverse complement strand
GCCACCTCGGGGGTCACATGGGCCATCGCGTCGTAGATCGCCAGGGTCGACGACAGCTCACCGCCGGGCGAGTTGACGTACACGTGGATGTCACGGTCCGGCGACTCGGCAGCCAGATGAAGCAGCTGCGCGATCACGACGTTCGCGACGTCGTCGTCGATCGGCGTACCGACGAACACGATCCGTTCGGCGAGCAGGCGACTGAACAGGTCCGACGATCGGTCCCCACGCGGGGTGTGCTCGACGACGCTGGGGACGAGATAGGAACTCACGAGTTCGACCCCACGAGCCCGACCCGACGCGACGCGGGCGTCGGCAGCACTTCATCCAGCGAGGTCACCACCGCATCGACGAAGCCGTAGGCGACGGCGCCCTCGGCGTCGAACCAGCGGTCCCGACCCACATCCGCGACCACCTCGGCGAGCGGACGGCCGGTGTGCCGAGCAATGATGGCCCGCATCCGATCGAGGGTCGCGGTGAGGTTCTGCGCCTGGATCGCGACGTCCGCGGCGGCGCCGCCGAGCCCCGCGGATCCTTCGTGCATGACCACCTGCGCGTCGGGCAGCGCGAACCGCTTGCCGGGTGCGCCCGCACACAGCAGCACCTGGCCCATGCTGGCGGCGAACCCCACCGCCACGGTCGCCACGTCGTTGGGAATGAGCTGCATCGTGTCGTAGATGGCGAGGCCGGCAAGCACCGATCCGCCCGGCGAATTGATCAGCAGGCAGATGTCGCTCCGGGGATCCTCCACCGACAGCAACAGCAGTCGCCCGACCAGGTCGGCAGCGGCCTCGTCGTCGACCTCGGATCCGAGCATGAGGATCCGACGGTCGGCCAACCGGTCGACCACCGCACCCGCAGCACGCGGCAACGTTTCGTTCATGGTCCGAACCTACGGAGCGGCGACGGTCGCGCGTCGCCGTTCTGCTCAGGGCCGAATCGGCCCCAGACTCGGGAGCCTGCGACCGGACCGAGCGGCTCCTAGCCGGCGAGCCAGATGACGGGCCGCTCATCCTGGTCGCCGGTGTCGTTGTACACCGCACCGAGGATCGCCGTGCCGTTCCACGCGAGTCCGTCGAACTCGAGCTCGTCGTTGCCTGTCGAGTTTGTCATCGCGACCGGGTCGCTGGTGGGGCTGGGCCACAGCAGTGCGACGTCGGCACCACCAGCGGCCGGATCGATTCCGAAGCCGACGATGAGTCCCGATGCCGACACGCTGAACGTCTGTTCACCAGCGAAATCCCCTGCGGGGACCACCGTGGGCACGGCCGTCGGCGACGACCAGTACAGATTCTGTCTGACACCGCCGGCGTCGGTGCCGTGTCCGACGAGCGTGCCGCCCGTCGATCCGAAATCCACCTGCGCAGCGGTGTAACCGGTCGGCGTGGGCACCCGCGTCATCGCGCTGGTCGGAGTGGCCCAGTAATCCACCCAGTTGCCGGCGCTGATGTCGTTGGCGACGATCCCACCGGCGTCGGTGATCGCCAGTGGCACCTGATCGAATGCCGCGGTCGCCTCGTAGGAGACGACCTGAGCCGTTGCGGAGGTCGACGCCCAGTACACGATCGCGTTGAAGTCGACGCCACCGGACGTGGTCCCGAAGACCTGCCCGACGATCTGGCCGCTCGCGTTCGCCCCGACCACCCAGCCTCCCGTTGCTTGCAGCGTGGTGGGCACGGCGAGCTGGACCGGCGCCGACGCGGGGCTCGGCCAGACGATCGGCTGGGCGTTCCCGTCGGCGTCGATGCCGTCACCGTAGGCGACGCCACCCGGGGTCATGCCGTAGAGGTCGGCGGAGGTGAACCCCGCCGGAATGGCCATGGGTTGCGGGGTCGACGTCGCGGTCGCCCAGTAGATCGGGAGATACCCGTCGTCGGTGGCCGCACCGCCGACGGTGACCCCGGAGTCGGTGATCCCCCACGGGACGTCGGAGGGATGCGCGGCCCACCTCGGCAGGTACGTCGGCGCCGGGAACGGCACCGGATGGGTCGCCGCGGTGCCCGCCGGGCCGGTACCGACCGTGTTGGTCGCCTGCACCGTGATCGTGTAGCTCGTGAAGTTCGTGAGACCCGTGATGGGGCACGTCAGCGTCCCGGTGGTCGTGCAGGTGGCGCCGCCGGGTTGCGCGGTGGCCACATAGCCGGTGATCGCGCGACCGCCGTCGTCGAACGGAGCATTCCAGGCGACGGTGACCTGCCCGTCGCCCGAGGCGCCCGTGACCTCGGTGGGTGCCCCCGGCACGCTGAGGGGCGTGAGCCCGTCGACCGTCGCGGCAGGGCCCGCGCCCGCCACGTTGGTCGCGACGACCGACACGCTATAGGTCGTGCCGTTGGTCAACCCGGTGATGGTGCACCCCAGGGTGCCCGCGGTGCTGCAGGTGGCGCCACCGGGCTGTGCGGTGGCCATGTAGCCGGTGATCGTGCTGCCGCCGTCGTTCGTCGGGGCGCCCCAGGTGACGGCGATCTGGCCGGCGCCGGCGGTCCCCTGAACGGCGGTCGGCGCACTCGGCGCCCCGGCAGTCGCACTCGGGGTGACCGCATTCGATCCGGACGACACCGAACTCGTCGTCAGGGCATTCTCGGCGACCACGCTGAAGGTGTAGGCAGTCCCGTTCACCAGACCGGTCACGATGCACGACGTCGCTCCGGTGGTCGAGCACGTGAATCCACCCGGCGTCGAGGTGGCGGTGTAGCCGATGATCGGCCCACCACCGGTGGAGGCCGGCGCCGTCCAGCTCACGGTCGCCTGACCGTTGCCGGGCACGGCCACCACGTCGGTCGGCGGGTCGGGACGCTGCTCCTCGAGGAACGGCGCCGACGGCGCCGACGGCGCGCTGTCGCCGATCGCGTTCGTGGCCGTGAGCGACACTGTGTAGGTCTGGCCGATGGTCAGCCCTTCGATGGTGCAGGTGCGGGCACGCTCCGGCGGCGCGGAACAGCTCAGGCCACCGGGGTCGGCCGTGGCCGTGACGTTCGTGACCGGACTCCCGCCGTCGTCGGTGGGCACCGTCCAGGTCACGTCCGCGAGACCCTGATAGGCGACGACCCGCACCAGCGTGGGCGGGTCCGGCACCCCGGTGACGGTGACCGACGCGGACGGCGCCGACGCCGGACCGGAACCGACAATGGTGGTCGCGGTCACGGTGAAGGTGTACGCGGTGTTCTTGGTCAGCCCCGTCACGGTGCACGATGTCCCATCGGTGGTACAGGTCGCACCGCCCGGGTCGGCGGTGACGGTGGACCCGGTCACCGGGTAGTCGCCGGTGTCGGCGGGCGGCGTCCAGCTCACCGTCGCCTCACCGACTCCGGCGGTCGCGGTCACGTCGGTGGGCGCGCCCGGAAGCCGGGCGACGGTCGCGCCCGGATTCACCAGCCGGTAGAGGACGTGGCCTGACGAGATCAGCAGCCCGTTGTGCGGCGTGGCGTACACACCGAGGGGCGACAGGTCCGCGCCGTGACCGTCGCCGTAGTAGGTGGTCAGCCCGGGATCGTCCGAACCCGACCCGGCGAGAATCGTCTCGGTCGCACCGTCGAAGCGGTACACCTGGGTGGGGTTGACCCCGTAGATGCGGTCTTCGGCGTCGACGGTGACCGAGTCGATCGTGTTGTCCGTCGAGATCGTCGTGAGCTGGCCCGTGTCGGGATCGACCGATTGCACCCCGTCGGGACCCGACACGATCAACTGGCCGTCGCTGCGCGCCGCGAGGCCGTAGAAGATCCCGTCGGCGACCTTCGTGGTCGACCCGTCGGTCGCCACACGCACCAGCCCGGCACCCTCCAGGGTGGCGTACAAGGTGTCATCCGGTCCCACGACGACCTGGGCCACCGCGTTCGGGAACGTTCCGAAGCCGTCGGCGACGGTCGAGATCGTGCCCTCGGGCGTGACCTTGCGGATCCGGCCGTTGCCCGAATCGGCGAAGATCACATCGCCCGCGGCGTCGACGTCGATGCCGCCTTCCATCTGGTTCTGGTTGTCGGTCGGGTCGATCTGTGCGGCGGTGGCGGCCCCTCCGTCACCCGAGAAGCCGCACGTGCCGGTGCCTGCGATCGTGGAGATCGCACCCGCGTGGATCCGACGGATCACACACGCGCCGTCGTCGACCACGATCACGTCGCCGCCGCGTGTCATCGTGACCGCACTCGGCGTGGTCAGGGTCGCGTGGGTCGCAGAACCGCCGTCACCGGTGTCGCCGGACCGGCCCGTCCCGGCGTAGGGGTACAGGTAGCCGGGCTGACACGAAGCGGCGAGCACCACCACCGCGCCGACCGCAGCGATCCGCAGCACAAATCGATGAGTATCCAGGCGTTTCACGTGCACCACAGGGCTCCTTGCAAACAGAACGAACCTTGGGCGCCCACGCGTTGCGACGCCTCCGGCGATCATACGGCGACGGCTCGGCCCGGCGCATCGGACAAATGTCCGATATCGCGTCCGGGCGCCACCATGTCGCCCTTGTCGCCGTCGGGGCGTTCCCCACCGCACGCGACGATTTCGGGAGGAGGGGCCTCGACGTGCCCGTGCACCGGGACCGGCGTCGAACCGCCACCGCCTGCTCAGCAGCGCGGCGCGGTGAAACGGATGTCGAGCGAACGCAGGTACGTCTGCAGACCCGCGTCCTGGACCGGGAACAGATGCGCCGGCGACCCCGACTCATTCACGTGGGAGTGCCACAGACCCGGCGGGGTCACGAACGCCCCACCCGGCTCCCACTCGACCCGGGTCGGGTCGACGATCTCGCCGCGTGCATCGAGCCGGGCGCCGAGCAGTGAGTAACAGCCAGGCTCGCAGTCCAGGATCAGGTCCAACGCCACCGATTGATGTCGGTGGGGCCGTTGGACAACGCCCGCGGGCAGGACTCCGTACATCGCCCAGAGCGTGTGGGTCGCGGTCAAGGTCCGCGGATGCGCCGCTCCGGCCAACAGCACACTCAGCCGGTTGCGGTCCTCGGCACGCGGATCGGCGGCAACTGCGTCGAGTTCGGACCGGGCGCGTTCGGCGGTGAACATGGTCGGGGAGAACCGTCGGGCGATCGGGGCCACGCCCAGATAGCGCAGCAGCGGCGCGTCGGTGACCCAGTACAGCGCCGCATCACTGCTCGCGTGGTGCGTCGAGTGGGCATCGGCCGGCAGCACGAACGTGTCCCCCTCGCGCCACTCGACGACCGCGCCATCGACGACCGAACGGCCCTGTCCGCGGATCACGTGGTACAGCTCGCTCGTCGCCACCGGCGCGGTTGCGACCTGGTCGCCGCACAACACGTGGATGAACGACGCGCACAACGCCGGGCTCGTCGCCGGCCCTTCGTCGATGCGCAGCTCGTCGGCCAGGTCGAGCGGGATGATCTGCGTCGAGTCACCCCGATGCAGCGTCGCCGGGAACGAGGAGACCGGCACCGGTGGCGACAGGCTCGCCACGACCGGATTCGCCGCTTTGGTGTACTCGAAGAACCGCGCGTCCCCGGTCCAGTCCTCGGACACCACCCCCACCGGAAATTCGCCCGCCGGCATTCGCTCGTCCAGATCCACGGTGTCGGCCACCCTTCCAGGCTACCGAGATCCCCGGACGGCGCCGGGGGCACCGGATCCTGGGACGTGCGGTTCACCAACGTCACGGTCACACACCTTGTGAAGCGGTGACGGCTCAGCGACCAGCCGTGGTGCGCCACCGGTCACAGCGGCGATTTCCGCCGCGCGGCCTTGCCCGCGCCAGGGTCGTCGGCGCGGCTCAGGTGACGACCCGGTAGCGCAGCGACACGATGCCACTCTCGAACCGACGCTCGTCGGTCAGTTCCAAGTCGATCCGGCCGATCCCGGGCAGCGCCGGTTTGCCCCCACCGACCAGAACCGGGCGCACCAACCATTCGATCTCGTCCACCAGATTGGCCTCGAGCATCTGGGCGGCAACCTCGGCGCCGCCGACGAGGAGTTCGCCGTCGGTCGACGCTTTCAGGTCACGGACCGCATCCGGATCGAGCCGCCGCTCGACCCGTGTCCGGTCGGTGACCGGCACCTCCAGGGAATGCGAGTACACGACTTTGTCGGCGTCGCTCCAGACATAAGCAAAGTCGGCCATCAGATCCGACATCGCCGCGAACGACGGGTCGGTCTCCCACACCGCCATCGTCTCGTACAGGCGACGGCCGTACAGGTGCACGGCCATCGGGCGCAACAGATCGGTGGTGTAGGCGAACACCTCGTCGTCGGGTTCGGTCCACGCGAACTCGCCGGCACGGTCCTCGATGAAGCCGTCCAGCGACACATTCGTGATGTAACGGATGGTCCCCATGACCTGCCGCTCCCGCATGCAGAGAGTGCTCCCGAGGACCGCCGATCGTAGCGGCCCGCGCGCCACCGAACCGGAAATCGTGACCACGACGGCCGTGACCGCCCGCGCGCTGACCACGCCGCGCGCCATCGGCCCGCACGTCGATCGACATTCCGTTGGTCCTCGGTGCCCCTAAGGTGGCCGCGTGACGCCCGAGGAGACCCGCGCCTTCATCCGGTCGAATCACCACGCGGTACTGGTGACGCGGCGTAGGAACGGTGGGCTGCAGACGTCGCCGATCGTGTGCGGTCTCGACGACGCCGGGGACGTGATCATCAGCGTCACCCAGGACCGCGCCAAGACCCGCAACCTGCGACGCGACCCCCGCGCCACGTTGCTGGTGCTGTCCGATGCGTTCTTCGGAGAATGGGTCCAGATCGACGGCGATGCGACCATCGTGGATCTGCCCGAAGCGATGGACCTGCTCATTTCGCTCTACCGCACAGTGAGCGGCG
>CAZEAV010000152.1:0-6833 GCA_964510215.1 uncultured Iamiaceae bacterium | reverse complement strand
CGCCGACCTCGGCCGGCACGGTGATCCACTCGTCGGTGACGTGCTGTTTGGCGAGGGGGGCGGCCGGGAGGTCGTCGAGGACCCGGCGCGCGCCATCGGGTCCGAGCTCGTAGAGGAAGGGGGGTTGCGAGGTGTCGTCGGCAAACCGCTGGGCGGCGGTTTCGAGGACGTGAGTGCTCATGTCGGATTCCGTTCTCTCGGGGTGTCCGCGACCTCTGCCCGGTGGCGGGCCGCTCCTGGACGTGGCGAGAACCATCGTTGCCGCGCAACCCCGGGGCCCGAATCCGTCGAGACGACTGGTCATCCCACCGGCGCGACCCGTAGGTGGCCTCCCCGCGGACCGGTACACTCACTACCTCGGAGCACCAACGCCGGGTGGAACTCGAGCGACCGAGTAGGAGAAGCGGTATGCGACAGGTGCGCTTCGGACAGGTCAGGCGTCGTGACCATGCACGAGCCCGGTAGCGGCACACAGCTGCGGGGTCGCGACAGCGAACTGGCGCGACTGACGGCCCTGGTGACGCGCGCGCGAGCGGGCCAGAGCGGCGCGCTGGTCGTCTCCGGCCCTGCGGGCGTCGGGAAGACGGCGCTCCTGGATCGCCTGGCGCAGCAGATCGCGCCGACCGTCCGGGTGCAGCATGTCGTGGCCTCTGAGTCCGAAATCGAGCTGACCTACGCGGGACTGCAGCTGCTGTGCAGGGACATGATGGTGAACGCCGACCGTCTCCCGCCTCCCCAGCGGGAGTCCCTGGAGGCCGCCTTCGGGCTGCGGCAGGCAGGCACGCCCAACCCGTTCGTCGTTGGTCTGGCCACGCTGGGGCTGCTCACCCACGTGGCCAGCGACGGACCATTGCTCTGCATCGCCGATGACGCACAGTGGCTCGACGCGGCGTCGGCGAGCACGTTGGCGTTCGTGGCCCGCCGACTCGGCGCCGAGGGAATCGCGCTCGTGGTGATCATGCGTGAGGTCACCGAGCAGTTCGCCGACCTGCCGCAACTGGTCCTTGCGGGAGTCGGCGACGACGACGCCCGCGCACTGCTCCGCCTGGCCCTGCCCGGAACCATCGACGAGCGAGTCCGCGACCAACTGATCAGGGAGTCCCACGGCAATCCGCTGGCGTTGCAGGAGCTGCCCCGCGCGTTGAGCCCCGCCGAGCTGGCCGGCGGCTTCGCGCTGGCCAGCCGGAGACCCCTCGAGAACCGCATCGAACAAGGCCTGCTCGCACGCCTGGAACCCCTTCCGGCAGCCACCCGCACGCTGTTGCTCGTCGCGGCGGCCGACCCCACCGGCGACCCCGGCCTGCTGTGGCGAGCCACCACGCTCCTGCGACTGCGGCCAGAGGACCTCGACGTTGCGCTGCAGGCCGATGTGCTCAGCGTCGGTGTGCGCGTGGAGTTCCGGCACCCACTCGTCCGCTCCGCCGTCTACGGGGCGGCCTCGCCGGAGCAGCGACGCGCCGTGCACGCCGCGCTGGCCGAGGCCACCGATGCCACACGCGACCCGGACCGGAGAGCGTGGCATCGCGCGAGTGCGATCGTGCACCCGGACGAGGAGGCTGCCGCCGATCTGGAACAGTCCGCGGAACGGGCTCGGGCGCGAGGCGGCGTCGCAGCAGCCGCCGCCTTCCTGGCCCGCGCAGCAGAGCTGTCACCCGAGGCCCATCGCCAAGTGGACCGCCTGATCGCCGCAGCCGAGGCCAAGCACGAGGCGGGCGCTCCCACGGCTGCCCTGCACCTGCTGGACAGTGCACGTGACCGCTCGCTGACTCCGTTGCAGCACGCACTCATCGGTCGTATCCGAGCACGGGCCGGGTATGCGCTGCGCCGCGATCGCAGTGCGCCCCAGCAGCTGCTCTCGGCGGCCCAAGAGCTCGAGAGCTTCGACACCGACCTCGCCCGCGACACCTACATGGAGGCCCTCGTCGCCGCCATGTATGCCGGGCGGCTCGGCGAGCCGGGAGCCGTCCAGCGGGTCTCGACGGCGATCCTCGCGGCGACCGCCCACGACCGGTCCGATCGCGCCCAGGACCTGATCCTGCGGGGCCAGGCCCTGCTGTGCGCCCAGGGCCCGGCGGCGGCGCTGCCCACGGTGCGACGTGCTCTGGAGGCCTTCCGGGCACAGTCTCCGAATGCACTTGAGCTGCATTGGATGTGGCTCGGCGGACACGCTGCCCAAGATGTGTGGGACGCCGAAGGGTTGCGCACACTCACCGAGCGCCAGGTGCGACTCGCCCGCGCCGGCGGGGCCCTCGCGGTCCTGCCCATGGCGCTCAGCCTGTTGATGGTCGTGCGGACCTTCGACGGTGACCTGGATGCGGCCGAGGAGGTCTGTGACGAGCTGGACGCCATCCTGACGGCCACGGGACAGCCGGTGCCGAAGTACGGGCGGATCTTCCTCGCCGCCTACCGCGGGCAGCTCGACGAGGTGGAGCACCGTGCCTCCGAGCTTCGTGCGGACGCCTATGCGCGTGGCGAAGGCTATGCCCTCACCGTCGCCAACTTCTCGGAGGCGATCGCCTACAACGGCGCCGGACGGTATCGGGATGCCCTGGCCTCCGCCCGCGGCGAACTCCCCTACGCAGACGAGCTCGGCCACGCCATGCGCACCCTGCTCGAGGTGGTCGAGGCGGCCACGCGTGTCGGCGAGCAGGCGCTCGCGAGAGAGGCAGTCGACCAACTGGTGAGGGTCACTCGCCCCGTGGGTGAGAGTGACTGGGCTGCTGCCCTGCTCGCCCTGGCGCGGGCCCAGCTCCAGGACGGCGAGCGGGCCGAGGAGCTCTACCGCGAAGCCATCGACCGCTTCACCCGGGTGCGGGTCCCGATGCTGGTGGCACGCAGCCAGCTCCTCTACGGCGAGATGTTGCGGCGACAGAACCGCAGGGTCGATGCACGCGAACAGTTGCGGCTCTCCTACCACGGGCTCGTGGCGTGCGGGATGCTCGGCTTCGCCGAGCGCGCCCAGCGCGAGCTGCAGACGGCCGGCGAGATCATCCGAGTTCCCAGGGCCGACGCTGTGGCCCGGCTCACCGATCAGGAGCTCAATGTGGCCCGGCTGGCCCGTGAAGGACTGACCAACCGCGACATCGGGTCGCAGCTGTTCATCAGCGGGCGCACCGCCGAGTACCACCTGCGCAAGGTGTTCGTGAAGCTCGGCATCCGCTCACGGGCCGACCTCAGAGCGGCGCTGGCGGAGGTCGACTGAGGGCCGGCTCGGCCCGGCTCAGTAGTACCACCCGCGCCGGCCGACATACTCGTCGGAGTTCCAGGTGTCGAGGCCGACCGAGCTCAGCCCCAGCCAGTTGCGCAGCATCTTCCATGTCTTCGTCATGATCTGACCTCCTCGACGACGAGACTGCGCCGGCTCCAGCCCTGCTCGCGTCCGTGAGGACCCCTCGTCGAGGCACTGGTCGCCCACCCGGGCCCTACCCCCGGGGTTGCAGGTCGGCGCCCCAGGCCGCGGCTGGTCGGGTGACTAGGCGCCGCCACGGACTCGGTGAGGTGCCCGCTGGCACCACCGTGGTCATCGAACCCGCCAGGCACACAGGAGCCGGTGGGACCGACGAAAGGCAACAGAGATGAAGATCGTGGTCATCGGAGGCACCGGACTGATCGGAAGCCAGGTCGTGACGAACCTGCGGGGACGTGGGCACGACGCGGTCGCGGCCTCACCCAACACCGGCGTCAACACCTTCACCGGCGAGGGCGTCGAGGAGGCACTGACCGGAGCCGACGTCGTCGTCGACCTGGCCAACTCACCGTCCTTCGAGGATGCGGCGGTCCTGGAGTTCTTCCAGACCTGTGGCCGCAACCTGATGGCCGCCGAGCGAACAGCGGGAGTCGGGCACCACGTCGCGCTGACCATCGTGGGCGCCGAGCGGGTGCCCGACAGCGGCTACATGCGCGCCAAGGTGGCCCAGGAAGCGGTGATCAAGGCTGCGAGCCAGCCCTACACCATCGTCCGGTCCACGCAGTTCTTCGAGTTCCTGCGCGCGATCGCCGACTCCGGCACCGAGGGAGAAACCGTCCGCGTGCCCACCGGCCTGCTGCAACCGATCGCGGCCGTGGACGTGGCGGCGGCGGTGACGGACGTCGCCCTGTCCGACCCGCTGAACGGTCTCGTGGAGATCGCCGGCCCAGACGTCATGACGTTTGCCGACGTCATCGGCGAGCTGCTGCGTGCCGACCACGACCGACGCACGGTGGTGGCCGATCCGCACGCGCGCTATTTCGGGACGGAGCTCACCGACGGATCGATCACCGCCGGGCCGTCCGCACGCCTCGGACACACCACCTTCGCCGAGTGGCTCGCGGCGCACCCCACCCCGTGACCGCCGCGCCGGCGGTGATCGCTGACCCACCCGGGAGGTTCCGATGTCCACGACGGGCACAGCCCAGGGCGCCCGCCTCGCGCCCGCCAGTAGCGAGACGTTGACCAGGGCCGAGCTGACGTGCCAACTCCGGCGACTCGCCGCGGACCTCCCGTGGTTCGCGCTGTCGCCGCTGGTGCGGGCCCGGCATCTGACCTGGGGCGCCACCCCTGCCGAGGTGGCGGCCGACATGCCTGGGGACGCGCTCCTGCCACACGCGCAGTACCGCAGCACCCGGGCGATCACCATCTGCGCCACTCCGAGCCAAGTGTGGCCCTGGCTGGTTCAGGTGGGGTGCCACCGTGCGGGATGGTATGCCCACGACCTGCTCGACAACTTCGGCCGGCCGAGCGCCACACGTATCCTGCCCGAACTGCAACACCTCGAGGTCGGTCAGTGGCTGCCGATGACCCCGCACCCCTCGAGCCGAAGGTCGTTCGTGGTGCATGGTTTCTCCGCTCCCGAGTGGCTGCTGTGGACCACCCCGATCCGCACCTGGTCCTGGCGCCTCGTCGCCCTCTCCGGCGAGCGCACCAGGCTCACCAGCCGGCTGCGCACGACATACCGGTGGCCGGCACCCGCCAGCCTGCTCACGCTGCTGCTGATGGAGTTCGCCGACTTCCCGATGATGCGCAGCATGCTGCGTGGCATCCGCGACCGCGCCGAAGCCGACTCGAGCCAGGCGTCAACCCTGCCGACGCCGCGCGGGAGATAGTCATGGACACCACCCGCTGCCCGCAGTGCGGTCAGATCGCCGAAGTGCAGTGGCGCACCGCGCTCGAGAGCACCGAGGGGCCGGTGGAGCACGCCAAGGTGCTGTGCGTGCGGCGGCACTGGTTCCTCCTGCCGGTCAGTGCGCTCCCTGGCGCCGACCTGCCCCCGGCAGCCACACGTCCAGGCACCGAGTCCACGCCCACCCGCCCGCACCCCTGATATGGAGCAGAACCATGACCGACTCAGGCAACCACCAGTCGACGGCGTATGACGTGATCGTCATCGGCGCCGGACAAGCAGGTCCAGGGATCGCGGCAGCCCGTGCCGGTGAGGGCAGGAGAGTTGCCCTGGTCGAGATGGAGCAGATCGGCGGGACCTGCCTCAACCACGGTTGTCGGCCCACCAAGGCCCTCCGGGCCAGTGCCCTCGCGGCCCACCGGGCACGACGGGCAGGCGGCTACGGCGTGGACACCGGCGAGGTGCGCGTCAACTACCCCGAGGCGATCGGGCGGGTGCATCGGATGATCGCACAGATGCGACGGAGCCTGGCGCAGTGGCTGGACGGCATCGACAACCTCGACCTGGTCACGGGTCGGGCCACCCTGAGGACCGACCGTGTCACGGGGGTCCACCGGGTGCAGGTCGGCAAACAGACCCTGACCGCACCGGAGATCCATCTGGACGTCGGAGGACGAGCCTCCGTGCCCGACATCCCGGGACTGGCGAACGTCCCTCATCTCACCGAAGTGGAGCTGCTCGAGCTCGACGAACTCCCCCACCACCTCGTCATCATCGGAGGCGGCTACATCGGGCTGGAGTTCGGGCAGATGTTTCGGCGGCTGGGGTCCGAGGTCACCATGCTGGTCGGCTCGGGGATCGCCACTCGGGAGGACCCTGACGTCTCCGCGGCCATCGCCGACGTCCTGATCCGCGAGGGCGTCAGGATCGTCGCGGCGAGGCCGGACGCGGTCGACGAACGGGCCGGGGACATCGTGGTCAGAGCGGGCGGCGACACGGTCGAGGGCACTCATCTCCTGGTGGCCACGGGCCGCGTATCGAACTCGGACCTGCTCGGAGACGACCACGGCCTCGAGACCGACGAGCGAGGATTCTTCACGATCGGTCCGCGATTCGAGACCTCGGTGCCGGGGGTGTGGGCGCTCGGCGACGTCAACGGCCACGGGGCGTTCACGCACACGGCCTACCAGGACAGCCAGATCCTTCTCGATGAGCAACGCACCGTGTCCGGTCGCGTCACGACCTACGCGATGTTCACCGACCCGGTGCTCGGCCGGGTGGGTATGACGTCGAGGCAGGCCCGCGCCTCCGGCCGCCGCGTCCTGGTGGCCCAGGCGCCCATGTCGAGCATCACGCGAGCCGTGCTGGAGGGCGAGACCGCCGGGCTGTTGCGCATCCTCGTCGACGGCGACACCGAGGAGTTCCTGGGCGCCACCGTGCTCGGGCTGCACGCCGACGACCTGGTCCAGACGATCAGCTTCGCCATGCAGTCGGGCATCAGCTATCCGAGCCTGCGCGACGCGCTGCCCATCCATCCGACCATGGCGGAGTACCTCCCGGCGCTCCTGACCACGCTGTCTCCCCTGGAGACGTAGCCCTGATCTGCCGGGTGCCCCGGGCCTCGGGTGTTGGCCGGGTGGCGACGGATCGGTCGATCGATCGCCGGGCGGCCGCCCTCCCTCTCCGGACGAGCCCGCCTCAGGCGCGGGAACGCCAGAGCAGGTAGACGAAGTA
>CAZEAV010000151.1:0-6846 GCA_964510215.1 uncultured Iamiaceae bacterium | reverse complement strand
TAGATGATCGGCTTGCCCGTGACCGCGTAGTCGAACATCACCGACGAGGAGTCGGTGATCAGCACTTCACCAGCGGCATAGAGGTCGTTGATGTCCGGGTAGCTCGTGACATCGATGACGCCGTCACCGAAGACGCTGCGTCCATGGGCCAACGTGTTGGAGTGCCCCCGCACGAGCACCACGTAGTCCTGACCCAGTTCGGTCAGGACCCGAGGAATGTCCAGGTGCACGATGCTCTGGTATTCACCCGGACGGTTGGTGTACTGGTCGTCGCGCCAGGTCGGCGCGTAGAGCAGGATCCGCCGGTCGGGGTCGATCCCCAACCGCTCACGCACCCGGGTCTCCCCACTCGCGGGATCGTTGACCAGGACGTCGTTCCGCGGGTAACCGGTCTCCAGGACCGGGCCAGAGTAGGCGAAGGCACGCGGGAAGATGGCCGTGCTGAACTCGTTGGGCGAGATCAGGTAGTCCCACGTGGCCGCCTCGCGGTCCATGGTGTCGAGGTAGTTGCGGTAGCTGAAGAGTATCTTGTGGATGTCATGGCCGATCCGCTTCAGCGGGGTGCCATGCCACGTCTCCAGATAGACCTGGTCAGGGGCCTTACGGAAGAACTTCGGAAAGTTGTTGTTGTTGACCAGGTAGCGCGCCCGGCCGACCTTGTCATACCACTCCTCGCTGAGCTTGACGAGCGGGGTGGTCCCCTCGGGCACGGGGACGGAGAGGTCGCTGACACTCCAGTAGAGCGCCAGGTCGGTGCCGCGACGCTGCAGTTCCTGGCAGATGGCGAGGGGGTTGCACGCGGCGTACTGACCCTTGAAGGCCTCGAACACCACGGCCTCCTCGCGCTCGGCACGGCGCGCCGGTTCGTAGACCTCTCGCTGCAGGCGGTTCTGGTGGTAGGGGCTGGCCTCGTTGATGGTCAGCTGAGGCTTGACCTGGAACCAGATCTCCTGCTTCTGGGTGATGCCCACCTGGAGCAGGTGCTCCTGCAGATCGAAGGGTGCCTTCGCGATCAGCGGCCGGTCGGCGAGCAACCGCCGCCTGCGCTCGACCGGCGCGCCCGTGTCCTCCTCGACGTCGCCCTCCAAAGTCGACGTCGCCACGATCGAGTAGGTGCCGACCGGCACGGGCAGCGGGTCGTGCCCCCATGGCGCGTAGGTCAACGGCACCCGGGCCACGAAGGTCGAGCCGTCTGATGTCAACTCGGCAGCGGGGAGCTCGAGGCGTTTGCCGGCCAGGGACACTGACCTGAGGTCAACTCCAGCCGCCTGACCCTCGACGACGAGCTCCGAACCCTCCACGTGGATGTCGTGCACCCCGAGGAAGTAGCACCGCTCCTCGACCGCCAGGTTGCCGTGCAACGTCCGACGGGCCCTTAGCCCGGTGCAACCGTCGAGCAGGGTCCGCACGTTCTCGGTGGCCCACCCGATCCACCGGGGCTCGCGGTCGACGACGATCCTGGGCTTCCATACGGCGAGATCCTTGGGACGCAATCCCTCCAGGGCGGGGAGCGTCACGGTCCCCTCGAAGCGGGAACCGTCGACGACCAGCGGCGCGGAGGCCTCGAAGGCCGCGCCGCGCAGGTTCCCACTGAGCCGCAACGTCCCCTCCGAAGCAGAGTCGGTCAGCCGCCCGCGCACGCGCAACACCCGATCGGTCAGGGTCACCTCGTCGGCCACGGCGAGGGCGCGCAGCGGGCGCAGCGTCAGCACACCGCTTCGCCACGTGGGCAGGATGAGCACGCCGTCCACCGACAGGCTCGCCATCGGCATACGCGCCGAGCCGTTCGTGACTGCGGAGAGAAGCGGCGCCTCCTTCGTGATGCCCCCGGTGGTGACCCGGCCCCAGACCTCCCACTGCTGCGTCGCATCCTCGGCCTCGTCGTCCGGCTGAGGCGAGCTCGCGGCGTACAGGTCGGACAGGTCGAGGACCGCGACGAAGCCTGCCTTGTCATAGGGCATCCACGTGTGCCGCACCCGCTCGGTGACCCGCAGATCGGTCCGCTGCTCCACGGGGAACATGCGCTCCTCACCGGTGGCGGCGTTCTTGAGCACGACCAGCGTCTCCGAGTCGAGCTCATCGAGGTTGAGGGAGCGCAGGTAGGCCCAGGCCGTGATCTCCAGGAGCCGTGGACCGACCCAGCGCAACCGCCGGACGCTCGAGTCCATCACGAACTGGTCGTCGTCCATGGCGTAGAGCTCGTCCGGCACCCCGGGGTCGTCGTCCCCGCGGAACGGCAACTCGGCATACACCGTGCCGTCCACCTGGTGGGTGGGGAATCCTCCCGGGTGGTCCCGCTCGTACTGGACGAACTGGGCAACCTGGTCCCTGGATCCGTGCGCGACCAGCCAGGCGAGGAGCCGCTTGGACGTCTTGGCCGCGCTGAGATGGGCCCAGTCATCGTCCTCGAACAACGTGTTCACCCAGGTGCGCAGCAGCTGCCAGTAATCGTCCGAACACCGGTCGACGTCCCGGGTGTAGAGCGTGACGTCGTTGCCGATGACTCGGTCGCTCAACCAGGTGCGGCGTACCTCTAGCCTGCCCTTGTCGCGCAGCAGGTCATTGACCTCGCGCTGCACGGTGAGCCGGTCCTGCAGGTTCTTCAGATCGCTCGTGGTCTGGGTGATCGAGTCGCCGGTGACCCGCAGCCGCCAGTAGTAGGTCACCTTGGCCAGCACGTCGAACGAGCGTGCCGCGAGGTAGGCCTTGGCGCTCGGCACCTGGTCCTCGTAGAGCAGACCCTCCGGAAAGGAACCGACGTGTTGGCGGAAGAACTCGGTCCGGTAGACCTTGTTCCAGGCGAAGCAGTCGTAGATCGCGGCGGGGAACTCGTCGATCGTGGTGGCCAGGCGGTCCTGGTCGTGCACGTGCTCGACCCAGGAAGTCTTGTAACGATCCTGCAGCCGCTGTCGCTGCACCGAGCCGACGACGAAGTCGGAGCCGGTCCGGCCCAGCGTGCGCACCATGACCTTGTAGGCCGTCGCAGGCACCATGTCGTCGGAGTCGACGAAGGTGAGGAAGCGTCCGCGTGCGGCGGCGATGCCGGTGTTGCGCGCCGCGCCCAGCCCTGCGTTGGGTTGCTCGATGACCCGGATGGCCCGAGGGTTGCGCCGGGCCAGTGCACGCAGGATCTGACCGGACCGATCGGTGGAGCCGTCGTTGACGGCGATGATCTCCATGCGGACCAATGACGACGCGAGCAGGCTCTCGAGACACTCCTCGAGGTAGTCCTCGACGTTGTAGACGGGGACGACAACCGACAGCAGTGGTGGCAACGGCGCATACCTGCGCGCTTGCCGCAGGAGTCGCGCCCCCTGGCGGCGTATCTGGGGAGACTTGCGGAGTCGACCTATCGCGGCCGCGGGGTTCTTCGCGGCGGTGACCAGTTGTCGTGTCCGCAGGGGCATCGATCGGGTTCTCCTTCTGCCTGGTCGTCCCCCGGGCGGCTGGGGCTTTCCGGCCGAGCCTACAAGACTGACTCGGTCCTCCCCGGGACCAAAGCGCGCACCTGTCGAACGTCCGTCCCCGGACACTGCGTGAGTTAACCTGCGTGGCGTGACTCCCGTCGCTCGCGCGTTCAGCAGGCTCGACATGGCCGGGCGCATCGAGTGGCGCACCTACTGGCGTTCGCGGCCGGTGCGACGTGACACCGTCCTCTACGAGTCACAAGCGGGCAGCGGGGTGGAAGGCAACCCGGAGGCGATCTTCCGCGCTCTGCTCGACGACCCGGGCCGACAACACCTGCGCCACGTATGGGTCCTGGATGACTCGCAGCGCCAGCGCGAGTGCCTGGCGGAGTTGGCCGCACACCCACGTGTCCGCTTCGTGCGGCGGGGCTCGCTGGCCTACCACCGTCATCTCGCGACCGCTGGCTACCTGTTCAACAACCTCACCTTCCCGGCGCAGTTCTCCAAGCGAGCCGGGCAGGTCTATGTCAACACGTGGCACGGAACGCCGCTCACGAGAATGGGCTACGACGCTCACGACCGGGTCGGCACGCGCAACATCCTGCGCAACCTGGCCGGTGCCGACTACGTGTTGTCGGCAAGCCCGTTCATGACCGAGCACCTCTACGAGTCGGCGTTCCGGCTCCGCAACATCTTCGAGGGCCAGGTCATCGAGGAGGGCACGCCCCGGACCGACCTTCAGCGTCGATCCTCCGATCCGGCCGCAGGTGTGCGTCGGCAGCTGCGCACCGCCGGGCTGAGGGTCGCCTACCACGAGCGGCTCATCCTCTACGCCCCGATCTGGCGAGGGGACTCGTTCGCGTCCCCCGAGGCCACGCTCGCGATGCTGGAGCAGCGTGTGCGGGAGATCCAGGCCCATCTGCCGGCCGGCGACCGTGTCCTGCTCAAGGTGCACCACCAGGTCCACCGCGGAACACGGCCCGAGGACTCCGTGCGCGACGTCCTGGTGCCGGACCACCTGTCCGGCAACCGGCTGCTCTCCGACGTCGACGTGCTCCTCACCGACTACTCCAGCATCTGCTTCGACTTCCTGTCGACTGGGCGGCCCATTCTGTTCTTCGCGCCGGACCTGGACCAGTACGCCCGCGACCGGGGGTTCTACCTCCCGACCGCGGAGTGGCCCGGACCCGTCACCCGTTCCACACGCGAGGTGGCGGAGGCGATCCGGGCGCTGGGCAGCGGCGCGCCCGACGACCCGGTCCTCAGTCACGCCCAGGCCTACAAGGCCGCCGGACGACGCCTCGCGCCCCACGACGACGGCCAGGTGAGCCGGCGCGTGGTCGACATCGTCTTCGGCCCGGGCGGGACCGCCGGTCACCGGGTGAGGCGCCTCGCGCGGGCGCAACGTCCCAAGATCCTGATGAACCTGGGGGGCCTGCGGTCCAACGGCATCACGTCGTCGGCCCTGAACCTGTTGCGCCTGCTGGACCCCGCGAAGGCGGACGTCTCCGTCTTCTACCACCACGACCACAGTGAGGAGCAGGCCAGGATCGCCCGCCAGCTGCCTTCTTCGGTGCGGGTCATCCCCAGTGTCGGCTCGATGACCATCCGCAGACGCGACCGTGGCCAACGCACGCGGCTGCTTCGGGGTGGCCTCGACGCACCCGGACTGGACTCCGCCACCCTCCAACAGATGTTCTCGAGCGAGTGGCGTCGCTGCTTTGGCGACATCCGCTTCGACCACATCATCGACTACAGCGGGTACGCGCCGGTGTGGACCTACCTGTTGCTGCAGGGTCCCGCAAGGAGTCACTCGATCTGGCTGCACAGCGACATGGTGTCCGACCAGGGGCGCGACGTGAGGGGCAACCAGCCCCACGCGCAGAACCTCCGGGCTGTCATCTCCATGTACAACTCCTTCGACCGCCTGGTGTCGGTCTCGCAAACTCTGAGTGAGGTCAACCTGGTCCGGCTGCGCGGCTCCGCGGACCCCGAGAAGTTCACGTGGGTGCCCAACGTGATCGACGCGGAACGGGTGGAGCGGCTGGCCACCGAGTCACCCGGTGTCGGACCGGCCGGCAGCGCGGAGAGCCCGACCTTCGTCAGCGTCGGGCGATTGTCCCCCGAGAAGAACCACGCTCGGCTGATCCACGCGTTCCGCCGGGTCCACGCCGACCACCCGACCGCACGTCTGCAGATCGTCGGCGACGGCCCGCTCAGGCAGGAGCTCACCACGCTGGTCCACGAGCTGGAGCTGGACGGCAGCGTGCAGTTCACCGGGAGGATGGCCAACCCCTACCCCCTGATGCGCGCAGCCGTCGCGCTCGTCGTCACGAGCGAATACGAAGGGCACTCGGTCGTGACCCTGGAGGCCCGCGTCCTCGGGACCCCCGTGGTGAGCACCGCCTACCCGTCGGTCCGCGGCGTCCTGCCCGAGGGTGCCGGGCTGGTCGTCCCCCTCAGCACCGACGGGGTCGCAGACGGCATGCGACACGCCCTCGCGGCCGAGGTCCCCCACCCACCGTTCGACATCGACAGACACAACGCCGAGGCTCTCGACCGCTTCCTTGCGGTGGTCTGCGGCGGCACCTGAGCACACCGACGTCGCCGGGATTGCGGCCAGGTGCCACGCAGCCTTGCACGCCGAGAGACCGACAAGTGGAGTTACGCTGCACCGACGCCGGACGAGCCGCGTCACCACAGGGAGGCAGGCCCATGCCTGAGGAGCCACAGACCGGCGCCGCACCGAGACGGGACGATGCGCACTACTGGGATGCCTACTACGCGAGGGTGGGCGGGCCGGGACTACCGTCGCAGTTCGCCACCTTCGTCGCGGGCGAGCTGGACCGGCCACACCGCATCGTCGAGTTCGGTTGCGGCAACGGCCGTGACGCGATGTTCTTCGCCGCCCAGGGGCACCAGATCGTCGGAATCGACGGAGCCGAGTCCGCCATCAAGCACTGCGAGGAGAGTGCGCGGGCCCTGGGGCGGGAGGCGACGTTCCTGACCCTGCGCCTCGACGACCCCGGCCTCGTCGACGCCGTCCCGGGCTGGGACGGCCCGACCCTCGTCTACGCCCGCTTCTTCCTGCACGCCATCACCGAGCAGGAGCAGGAGGCCTTCCTGGGCTGCGCCCACCGACTGACCCGGCCGGGTGACCTCATGGCCGTCGAGTTCCGCACGACCAGGGACCGGACCGGCACCAAGGTGACCGAGCGCCACTACCGTCGGTTCATCGAGCCGGCGGTCTTCCAGCTCGACGCCTTCGAGCACGGGTTTCGCACGACGTACTCCGTCGAGGGCTTCGGGTTCGCCAAGTACAAGCAGGACGACGCCCACGTGGCTCGCTGCCTGCTGACCCGCCAGGCGTGAGCTGGCGGCCCGTCCCGGTGACGCGGAGTTCGTCGCCGACGGCCGCCACGCGGGCTCTCCTTGGGCG
>CAZEAV010000150.1:6056-6896 GCA_964510215.1 uncultured Iamiaceae bacterium | reverse complement strand
CCCTGGCGTTCTGCGGGCTGGCCTGGGGGGCCGGGTTCACGGGCGGGTCTTTGGGGGCCCCGTCCGGGGGGGGGGGGGGCGGGGGTGCGGCCTCGTGGTTTCTCATCGGCTTCTGGTTCCAGGACGACGCGAACGCCTCGGCCGGCAAGAAGGCGTTCATCACCAACCGGGTGGGCGATTGGGGATTCCTGGTCGCGATGTTCTTCATGTTCCTGGCTTTCGGCACGCTGAACTACACGACCGCGTTCTCCCACCTGGGCACGGTGGCTTCCAGCACGCTCTCGGCGATCGTGATCTTCGCCCTCCTGGGAGCGATCGGGAAGTCGGCCCAGTTGCCCCTGTATCTGTGGTTGCCCGACGCCATGGCCGGCCCGACGCCCGTTTCGGCGCTGATGCACGCGGCCACGATGGTGGTTGCCGGGGTCTACCTGCTGGTGCGGCTCAACCCGTTCATCGGCGCGGCGGACCCCTGGGTGGGCACGACGATCGCCATCGTCGGGGCGGTGACGGCACTCTTCGCGGCGACCGTCGCGGTCGCCCAGCGCGACATCAAGAAGGTGCTCGCGTACTCCACGGTGTCCCAGATCGGCTACATGGTGCTCGCGGTGGGTTCGGGCGCCTATGTGGCCGCGATCTTCCACATGATCACCCACGCGTTCTTCAAGGCGCTGTTGTTCCTCGGGGCCGGCGCGGTCATCAAGGGCATGAGGAACGAACAGGACATGAACTGGTACGGCAAGCTCGCCAAGCTCATGCCCTGGACCTGTGGGGTGTTCATCGTGGCGTGGCTGGCGATCGCGGGCATCCCACCGTTCTCGGGATTCTGGTCCAAAGGCGACA
>CAZEAV010000150.1:0-6046 GCA_964510215.1 uncultured Iamiaceae bacterium | reverse complement strand
CGGTCACGGCGCTGCTCACCGCCTACTACATGACCCGTGAGGTCATCCTCACCTTCTTCGGGGAGCGTCGCTGGACCGAGCTCGATCCGAACGCCGCAGCCCAGGACGACCACGACGAGCACGCCACCGAGGACGCCAACGGCGCCCCGCTGCCGGTCGGCCCCGGGGCCCCGCACCACGTGGTCCACGGCGCGCCGGTCGCGCCCGCCGAGGCGCCCAGGGTCATGACGATCCCGATGGTGGTGCTGGCGGTCGGTGCGCTCGTGCTGGGCATCCTGAACCTCCCCTTCGGCGACCGCTTCAAAGTGCTCGACCATTGGCTCGAGCCGTCGGTCCGGCTGGCAGAGTCGACGTGGGAGATTCCGGGAAGCCTCGAGTGGACGCTGGAGATCGCCGTGGTCGTCCTCTCGCTCATCGGTATCGCCGGCGGCTACGCGCTCTATCAGCGGATCACCGACCGGGAGGCCCAGCGTCGCTTCGAGCCCGAGCTGCTGGAGAAGTCGTGGTACTACGACCTGGGCATCTCGGCGTTCATGGGCGGACCCGTGCGCCGAGCGAGTGAGTGGCTCGCGTTCTGGTTCGAACGCACTGTCATCGACGGTGCGGTGAACGGCACCGGTTGGATCGTCGACGTCGCCGCCTCGCGGACCCGCCGCCTCCAGACGGGTTATGTCCGCAACTACGCCCTCGGGCTCACCATCGGTGCAGCCTGTCTGATCGCTTTCGTCCTCTACCGGGCCTCGTTCTAGATGCTCCTCGCCACCCAATCCGTCAACTTTCCGCTGCTCACCGCGCTCGTGGTCCTGCCGGCCATCGGGGCCGGGGTGGTGGCCCTCATCCCGTCACGCCGTGCCGGCGCGGCCCGGTCCACCGGCTTGCTGTTCGCCCTGGGAACGGCGGCGCTGGTCGTCTATTTGATCGTCAACTTCCAGGTGCACCCGTCCTTCGCGCCCGGCGGCCCCAACGCCCTGGCCCACGCGGACGGGTTCCAGTTCATCGACCGGGTCGTGTGGTTGAAGCAGTGGGGGATCGCCTGGCACCTCGGGGTGGACGGCATCTCGCTCTGGTTGGTGGCGCTCACCGCACTTCTGGTGCCCGTGGCGATGTTGGGCGCACCGGCGCAGAAGAACGAGAAAGCGTTCGCCGGGTGGATCCTGCTGCTGGAGTTCGGGTGTCTCGGCGCTTTCCTGTCCCTGGACCTGTTCCTGTTCTTCGTCATGTTCGAGTTGGTCCTGGCCCCGATGTACTTCCTGATCGTGGGCTGGGGCGGCCCCGAGCGCAGACCCGCGGCGATGAAGTTCTTCCTGTACACCATGTTCGGATCGGCGTTCATGCTGGTGGCGATGGTGGTCCTGGCCGTGGTGAGTTCCCATTCCACCGGTCACGTGACCTTCGACCTGGTGAAGCTCGCGCACTCCGGCGGGCTGGCCCACACCACCGCCCGGTGGTTGTTCCTCGGCTTCGCGGTGGCATTCGCGGTGAAGATGCCGTTGTTCCCGTTCCACACCTGGCTGCCGGACACCTACACCGAGGCACCGACGTCGGGGTCGATCCTCGTCGCCGGGGTGATGGCCAAACTCGGGGCGTACGGGTTCCTGCGGTTCGGGCTGTACCTGTTTCCCGAGGCCGCGTCCTATTTCGGCCCGCTCCTGGTGACCCTGGGCGTGATCGGAATCCTGTACGGGGCGATCATGGCCGCGGTGCAGAGGGACCTGAAGCGGGTCGTCGCGTATTCCTCGGTGGCACACCTGGGCTTCATCGCGCTGGGTCTGTTCGCGATCACCAAGGTGTCGGTCACCGGCGCGGTGCTGCAGATGGTCAACCACGGCATCGTCATCGCCGCCCTTTTCCTTCTGGTGTGGTTCATCGAGACCCGCCGCAACACCCGGTTGTTCGCAAAGTTGCGCGGCATGCAGAAGCGTGCGCCGATCCTGGCCGGGTTGTTCATCCTCGTCACGTTCGCCTCGATCGGTCTGCCGGGCCTGAACGGGTTCGTCGGCGAGTTCCTGATCATGGTGGGTTCCTTCGCCACCCGCCGCTGGTGGGTCGTGGTCGCCGCGACCGGCACGATCCTGGCGGCGGTGTACCTGTTGTGGGCATTCCAACAGGTCTTCCACGGCACCCCGGATACCGACAACCAGTCGTTCCTCGATCTGGGATGGCGTGAGGTCGGGGTCATGGTCCCCTTGGTGTTGGTCATCCTGTTCATCGGTCTGTACCCGCGGCCCGTGCTGGACCGCATCGAACCCAGTGTCCAGAAGCTGGTGCAGCACGTGGACACCCGGAGCGGAACCACGCCGGTACAGCCCGGCGCCGTGCACGTGACCCACGCGCCCAGGAACGACCACGCCGCGGGAGGGGAACACTGATGAACCTTCTCGCCCTCCTCGCCGACCCGCCGATCCACAAGATCGACCTCCCGTCGGTTGCCTGGTCGGCCCTCGCACCGATCGTGATCCTCGTCGCCGGCGCGCTGGTGCTCCTCATCGGCGGGTCGCTGCTGCGGGGCCCCCGCGCACGGCGCTGTTACGGCCCGTACTCCGCGCTGGTCGCGTTGGCCGCCGGACTCGCCGCGATCCCCCAGTGGCACAAGGTGTCCGACCATGGCGCGTTCGTCACGGTGGCGGGAATGGTCGGCATCGACGGCTTCTCGCTGTTCACCACGTTCACCGTGTGCGCGGCGTTGTTCCTTTCGGTGCTGTTCGCCGACGGCTACCTGCAGCGCGAAGGTCTGGACGGGGTCGAGGTGTACGTCCTGTTGTTGTTGTCGGCCACCGGCGCCATCGTCATGGGGTCGGCGAACGACCTGATCGTGATGTTCCTCGGTCTGGAGATCATGTCGATCGCGGTGTACATCCTTGCCGGCACCCACATCCGCCGGGAGCGTTCGGGCGAGGCGGCGTTCAAGTACTTCATCCTCGGCGGACTTTCCTCGGCGTTTTTTCTCTACGGCATCGCGCTGGTGTACGGCGCCACCGGGTCGACCCACCTCGCGGCGATCGCCGACTATCTCGCCGCGAGCGCGTTCTCGAACGACCTGTTGCTGATCGCCGGCATTCTGTTGATGGTCGTGGGGTTCGGCTTCAAGGTCTCGGCCGTGCCGTTCCACCAGTGGGCCCCCGACGTGTACCAGGGCTCACCCACGCCCATCTCGGGTTTCATGGCCTCGGCCGTGAAAGTCGGCGGGTTCGTGGGTTTCCTGCGCGTGTTCGGTACCGCGTTCTCGAACTACCAACTCGACTGGCAGCCCGCGATCTATGTCATCGCGATCCTGACGCTCGTCGTCGGGTCGGTGCTCGCACTGGTCCAGACCGACGTGAAGCGCCTGCTCGCGTACTCGTCCATCAACCACGCCGGGTTCATTCTCGTGGCGTTGGAGCAGGCGTCGAGCGCAGGGATCGCGTCGGCGATGTTCTACCTGGTCGCCTACAGCTTCATGGTGTTGGGCAGCTTCGGCGTGGTCGGACTGCTGGGCCGGCGGGGTGACGGACACCATTCACTCGCCGACTACCGGGGGATCGCCGCACGGGAACCGGCGCTCGCGTTCCTGCTCACGGTGTTCCTGCTCGCCCAGGCCGGTGTGCCGTTCACGGTGGGATTCGTCGCGAAGTTCGAGGTGATCGTGGCCGCGGTCCAGGGCGGCTCCTGGCCGCTCGCGATCATTGCCATGGTGACCGCGGTCATCGCGGCGTTCCTGTACCTGAAGATCATCGTCGCCATGTACAGCGGCACCGACGGAGAGGCGGCCGCCTCGCATTCCCGAGTGTCGGTTCCCTGGGGTGCGAAGCTGGCGTTGGGCATCTCGTTCGTGGTGGTCGTGGGTCTGGGGATCGCCCCGGGCCCCGTCACGAACCTGGCGCACCACGCCATGCCCCACCTCATCGCTCTGGGCAAGTAGTCCGGTGACCGGCTCGAGCGGCTGGTCGTGCGGATCCGGTCGGCCGTGACCGACGACGTCCGGGCCTATGCGGCGCTGGCGGTGTTCTTCGTCGTGGGCACCGGGCTGGTCGTCGTCGTGGTGGCCCTCGCCCGGGCAGTGCAGCCCGGTTCGGAGCTGGTGCGCCGTGGGCGCCTGCCGGGTTGGTCGGTGCGCCTGACCGCCTGGGCGCGGAGTCGGTCACTGCGGCTGTGGTGCCCGAACGATGTGACCGCGGCCACGGTCGCGGGCCACCTGAAGGATGCGACCGGGCGACGCCTGTCCCGGCTCGGGGTGTCGATCGCCTCGGGCCCCGGAGGGGCCGACGTGGTGGTGATCGATCAGCGTGACGCGGCGCGGCTGGACGCCTGGCGAGCCGAGGTGGCCGTTCCCAACGCCGCGGTCACGCTGGTGGACGCAGGTGATGCGACCGAGTTCACCGACGCGATCATCGCGCTGTCGATGGCGCTGCGATGGCCCGACGAGGTGGAAAGCACGTGATCGCCGTGCTGCAGCCGTCGTTCTGGCAGCGCACGGTGATCGGCCTGGTCGTGGTTCTCGTCGTCGCCACACCGGCCGCGCACCTCATGGGCTGGTTCGCCCGGACCGTGCTGGAACCCAGAGCGGCCGGACGGCGCTGGCCCGAGGGCGCGTACTGGCTGCGTCTGGTGGCCGAACCACTGGTGGATCTGCAGCGACGAAGTGCCGGGCCACCACCCGACTCCCGGGGCGTGGCCACCGGATGCCGGGCCGGCTTGAGCCTTGCCGGCTACGCGGTGATCCCGGTGTCGACGGGCCTGGTGGTCACCCAACCGGGCCTGGGGTTGTTCGTCCTGCCCGTCGTGTCGGGTGCCGACGCGCTGGCGATCTGGGTGGCCACGTCCCCGTGGGAGCGCGGCATCGACGCATTGGCGACCCGGGTCGGGACGGCGGTCGTTCTCGGTCTGATGGGCGGGGTCGTCGCCGCGCAGTGGGGGACGGCGTCGTTCGCGCACCTGATGGTCTCCCAGGGTCACACCTCGATCTTCGGGGTCGCCGGATGGGGGCTGCCCACGGCCCTGGTGCACCCGGTCGCGTTCGGCGTCGCGGTCGTCGCGTTGCACTGTGCCAACGTGGGTATCGCCAGCACCCAGGCGGCAACGCGCGGGGGCGCGGTGGGGTTCGTGGCCGGCCTGATCGACCAATCGTGGTTGCTCCTGGGTGCCGCCTGGCTGGTCGGTGCGTTCCTCGGTGGCGGGACGGTGCCCTGGGGGATCGCGAACGACGGGGTTCGCCACGCCGTGGCGGTTGTGGTGTTCTCGGCCAAGTGGACGGTCGTTGCACTGGGCTTCGCCTGGGCGCGCGCCACGTGGCCGGACGTATCGGTCCGCGCGGTGCGGTGGCTGCTCGCGGTCGGCGCGGTGGTCGGCGTGGTGGGAATCGCCGCAACCGTGGGAATCCGCCACCTGCTGTGACCGGCCGGCGCGGCCCTGTTGCCGTCGCGCCGGAGCTGACGAAATCTGGAGCGGAACTGGGCCAGGAGACCATTTGCGCGCCAAATTTCGGGCGGGGGTGGGCGGCCGGCGCATCCCGGCTCCTGGGGCCACTAGCGTGACCGATGTCGCCGTCGAGCAAAGGGGTCGTACATGAGCACCGAACGGGCAACCATCGAGGACTACCTGGACGAGGACCGGACCTTCGCGCCCTCCGGTGCGGCCCGTGAGCGGTCACTGTGGCTGGCCGACGGCATCGACGAGCTGGCCAAGGGCTCCTCGGAGGAGTTCTGGGCCGCCCAGGCCCGGGCATTGTTGACCTGGCGCAAACCGTTCACCGAGACGCTCGATTGGCAGCTCCCGGACGCGAAGTGGTTCGCGGACGGCACGTTGAACGTGGCCGAGAACTGCCTGGACCGCCACGTCGAGGCCGGCCACGGCGACCAGGTCGCCTACCACTGGGAGGGCGAGCCGGGCGACACCCGCACCATCACCTACGCCGACCTGCTCGACGAGGTCCAGCGCTTCGCCAACGTGCTCAAGGGGCTCGGCGTGGGCAAGGGCGACCGGGTCGCCATCTACATGCCGATGATCGTCGAGCTGCCGCTCGCCCTCCTCGCCTGCGCCCGCATCGGCGCCCCGCACTCGGTCGTGTTCG
>CAZEAV010000149.1:0-6911 GCA_964510215.1 uncultured Iamiaceae bacterium | reverse complement strand
GGCCGGGTCTCGGTCGTCGGCGGATCCCAGGGGGTCTCACCGGCACGGAACATCACCTTCCTGGGCCGGGGCGGCTCCGACACCACCGCCGTGGCGCTCGCCGACGCGCTCGGGGCCGACGCGTGTGAGCTGTACACCGACGTGCCCGGCGTGTTCACCGCCGATCCCAGGGTGGTGGACGACGCGCGGCGGATGGGCGCCGTGTCGTTCGACGAGATGCTCGAGATGTGCGCATCGGGCTGTCCCAAGCCCGCCATGCGTTCGGTGGAATTCGCCCGCACCTGGGGCGTGCCGCTGCACGTGCGTTCGAGTTTCACCTGGGAACCCGGCACCTGGATCACCGAGGAGGACCCTGCCATGGAGGACGCCATCGTCTCCGCAGTCACCCACGACGAATCCGAGGCGAAGTTGACCGTCACCGGCGTTCCGGACCGGCCGGGCATCGCCGCGACCCTGTTCCGCCGACTCGCGGACGCCGGAGTCAACGTGGACATGATCGTCCAGAACGTCTCGGTGAACGGGGTGACCAACATCTCGTTCACCGTGCCCCAGACCGACCTGGATTCAGCGACGCGCCTGTGTGGCTCTTACGTTGCCGACATCGAGGCGGCCGGCGTGGTCATCAAGGAAGCCATCGGCCGGGTCAGCATCATCGGGGCGGGCATGAAGACGAATCCTGGCGTTGCGGCGACGGTGTTCGAAACCCTGGCGAACAACGAAATCAACATCGAGATGATCTCGACCTCCGCGATCCGGATCTCCTGCGTGGTGCCCGAGGAGAAGGTCGAACCGGCGGTCGAAGTGCTGCACGCGGCGTTCGGCCTGGGCACCTGAGGTCACCGGCCCGCGAAAATGCAGGTGGGCCGACGGGCCCCCGGCCCCTACCCTGGGTGCCATGCGTGTCGGAATCGTCGGAGCAACCGGTCAGGTCGGTGGGGTCATGCGCTCGATCCTCGCGGAGCGCTCGTTCCCCGCGGACGAGGTGCGACTCTTCGCGTCGCAGCGTTCGGCCGGTCGGACGCTGGACTACGCGGGGCGCTCGATCACCGTCGAGGACGCGGCGCGCGCTGATTTCAACGGGCTCGACGTCGTGCTGTTCTCGGCGGGCGGGGCGACGTCGAAGGAACTCGCGCCCCGGGTGGCTGCCGCGGGAGCGGTGGTCATCGACAACTCCTCGGCGTGGCGGATGGACCCGGACGTGCCCCTGGTGGTGGCCGAGGTCAATCCCGATGCGCTCGCTCGACGGCCCAAGGGCATCGTCGCCAACCCGAACTGCACGACGATGGCTGCCATGCCCGTGCTCGCCCCGCTGCACCGGGCGGCGGGACTCCAGGCGCTGGTCGTCAGTACCTACCAGGCGGTTTCCGGCGCCGGCGGCGCCGGAGTCGACGAACTCGACGCGCAGATCCGCAAAGGCGCCGACCAAGCCCGAGAACTCAGCTTCGACGGCCGGGCGGTCGACCTGGGGGAGCCGGTGAAGTTCGCCGAGCCGATCGCGTACAACGTGGTGGCGTTGGCCGGTTCGGTCGTGGACGACGGGAGCGGGGAAACCGACGAGGAGCAGAAGCTCCGTGACGAGTCCCGCAAGATCCTGGGCATTCCGGAATTGGCGGTGTCTCCCACCTGTGTCCGGGTCCCGGTGTTCACCGGCCATTCACTCTCGGTGAACGCCACCTTCGCCCGTCCGCTGCCGGTCGAAGAGGCGCGGACCCTGCTCACCGGTGCGCCGGGTGTCGAGCTCGCCGAGGTTCCCACGCCGCTCCTTGCAGCCGGGAACGACCCGAGCTATGTGGGTCGCATCCGCCGTGACGAGACCGTGCCCGACGGACGGGGCCTGGCGCTGTTCGTGGCGAACGACAACCTCCGCAAGGGGGCCGCGCTGAACGCGGTCCAGCTCGCGGAACTGGTCGCAGAATCGATTTCGTGATGTCGTCCGGTCTCCCCGGCGACCGAGGATCGTGCAAACTGGTCCGGTGACGGGATCGGAGAACGAGGCGGTGCAGTCCGAGAAGCCGAACGAGCCGGGGCGCCAGACCTCGGCCAATCGGGAGCGTCTCGTCGCGGCCGCGTACGCAGCCGAACTCGCGACCGGGCGGCGTGAACGGACCCGTGTCGAGGCCAAGCGCAACATCGTCGTCCGGATCGCGATCATCGTGGTCGGCGGGGTGGTGTTCCTCGCCGGTCTCGCCATGTTGGTCTTCCCCGGGCCGGGCATTCTCGTGTCACTGGTCGGGCTCGGGATCCTGGCCCGTGAGTTCACCTGGGCCGACCATCTGATGAAGACCCTGCGGAAGAAGAGCCACGTCGACGAGGTCGGCAAGTTGCCCATCTGGGCGCAGGTGGCGCTGGGACTGGTTTCGATCGCGGCGGTCGTCGCGGGGATCGTCTGGGTGCTGTTCTTCCGCTGAGTTGCCGACTTCGGCCTCTCAGGGTCTGCTGGGGGCCTCGCGGTCATCAGCCGCCCGACCCACCGGCCGGTCGATGCCGTGGACCGGGACGGCCACCGCCACCGGTTCCCGGCGGCCTCTGATCTCCCGGGTCCCGGCACCGGTCCACTGACGACGTTCGGCTGCGTTCGCGGCCTGGACCGCGACGCGGTCGGCGAGCACCCGGCCGGCTTCGTGCTTGGCCGCGTCGGTGAGCCGTGCCGCGATGTTCACCATGTCCCCGATGATCGTGTACTCGTAGCGTCGCTCGTCGCCCAGATGGCCGGCGACGACGGTTCCGGTGGACACGCCGATCCCGAAGTCGAGCTCGGGCACCCGTTCGGCCAACAGACCGGCCAGGTTCCGGGCGGCGGCGAGGGCGACGCCGGGGTGGTCGTCCAGTCGCTCGGGCACCCCGAACACGGCCATCGCCGCGTCGCCGACGAACTTGTTGATCCAGCCGTGGTGTGCGTCGACGACGTCGATGACCTGGGTGAACAACCGGTTCAGCAACGTCAGCACCTCGCGGGGCGGCAGGCGGGCCGCGAGCCCGGTGGAGGCGACCACGTCCACGAAGAGCACCGTGGCCTGGCGGGTTTCGCCGCGCAGGTCGATCCCGCGTTCCAGCGCCGTGCGAGCCACGTCGGTTCCCACGTGCTGGCCGAACAGGTCACGCAGCTCCTCGCGCTCGCGCAGGCCCGCGGCCATCCGATTGAACCCGGACTGCAGCCGGCCGACTTCGGTGGAGGAGTTCACGTCGACGGTGACATCCAGGTCGCCACCGGCGACCCGAGCCATGGCTTGGCGCACCGCGCGCACCGGGCCCGCCACGGATCGGGCACCGAGCAGGGTGATCACGAAGCCGACGGCGATGCCGATGCCTCCGAGCGCCACCATGGCGACCGCGAGCTGAGTGCGCGTCCCCTCGCCGGTGGCCAGAAACCCGATGCCTGCGGCCAGGATGCCCACCAGGGGCACACCGGTGCCCATCGCCCAGGAAAGCAGGGTGCGCGACGTGACCCCGGCCGGGTGACGATCGGGTTCGGGGTCGTTTTCCAGGGCCCGGGTGACCACCGGCCGGGTGATCCGTTCGGCCAGCAGGAACGTCAGCGTCGCGGTGGTGAGGCCGCCACCGATCACGGTCATCGCCACCCGGGGAATCAGCGTGGGTTCGACGATGCCGTTCACCACCGTGAACCCGACCGCGGCCGCGGCCCAGAGGCTGCCCTGGATGGTGACGAGCCGCCGCGGGGCGGCGAGGGTCCGGCGCAGCTCCACCTCGGTCGGTGGACGGTCGAGGATGAGCCACTGCTCATAGGCCCGCATCCAGATGCGCCCCCAGATCGCCCCGATCGGGGTGGCGACCAGGGCGTAGGCGATCGCGCCGATGGCGTTCCAGCGGATCAGCGAATCGGTGTCCGTCGCCGGCGCGGCAGGCAGCAACCAGGCGCTGAAGGCGAACACGATCACCGCACCACCCACGTTCGACATCGCCAGCGCGAACCCGAGTATCGTCCGTGACCGGTAGACCAACGACGCGCCCGAACGTCGACGCGAGCGACGGGGGGTGTCATGGCGGTGCCGGAATCGCCGGGGTGCGCGGCGGCGCATGCGGCGGGGCCCGGCGGTCGGTTCGGAATCGGACACGGTCATTCCCCTCCAGATGTGCGCGGGGGATCCGCGGAACGCGCGACCGGGGAGTGCACGCGAACGTAGTGCGACAGTGGCGGACGCGCGTGCCCATGGTGCCGTCACCTCCCGGTCGACTCGGTGACGAGGCCCGCGCGTAGCGTGAGTGGGTACGCTCTTGTCCGGACGCGAAAAGGGGGTCGGGCCATGGACGGCCACGAACTGACGAGACGGTCACTCATCCGGTGGGGCGTCGCCGGATTGGGCGCGGTCGCCGTGCCCGGTCTGCTGAGCGCGTGCGGGTCGTCGTCGGACTCGACGGCACCCACCACGACGGCGGCCACCGCACCCACGGACTCCCTGCTCGACGCCGCACGGTCCGAGCACGAGCTCAACCTCATCGCCATCTCGGACTCGCCGGATTCGGCCTACCGGACGTTGCTGGAAGGCTTCAAGAAGTACTCGGCGCTGAAGTTGAACCTCACCGAACCGGCCGCGGGTTCGGGGATCGAACTGGCCAAGGTCCAGTCGCTCGAAGGAAAATCCACGCAGCCCGATGTGATCGACGTCGGCCTGTCCTCCGCGCTCAAGGCAACGGACAAGGGCCTTCTGGCAGTGACCAGACCGGACGGTTGGAACGACATTCCCAGCGCGGCCAAGGACGCCGAGGGGCACTGGTTCTCGTCCTATTACGGGCTGGTGGGGATCGTCTCCAACTCGGACCTGGTGCACGGTTCCGCGCCCAAGAGTCTGGACGACCTGACCAAGCTCGGCGACGGGGTGACGATCGGGTTCCCCGGTGACCCTCGCACGACGAAAGCAGCCGGAAACCTCGCGTCGGGCGAGGCGTTCGCCGCGGTGTGGACGGTGGCCCTGGCCAACGGTGGCAGCCTCGACGACATCGGTCCCGGTATCGACTTCCTGGCGGATTTGGCGAACAAGGGCATCCTGGACGCCACCGAACTCGCGATCCCCGAAACCGTGGGGGCGGGCAAGGTGGCGGTCACGCTTCTGAACACCTTCGAGTACGCCCGGGCAAAGGGCCTGCTGCAGTCCGCCAAGCCGGGGAGCGACCTCGAGTTGCACATCGCCCCGTCCGATTCGCTGTATCCGAACTACTACGCGCAAGGCGCGGTGAAAGGTTCCCCCCATCCTCACGCGGCCGAGCTCTGGCTGGGCTACCTGCTCTCCGACGACGGCGCGAAAGCGTTTCTGGAGGGCGGCGCCGTGCCGACGCGCTTTCCGGTGCTCTCCCGACAGGGGACGATCACCGAGTCGGATCTGGGCCATTTCACCAGCATCGGGGTGACCGCCGACCAGCTCGCGGCGGTGCGGATTCCCACGATCGACCAGGTGAATGCCGCGCAGAACGCCGTCAACGAGCGTTGGGGCCCGGACGTGCTCGGCAAGAAGTAGCGCTACCCGCGGTCCGCCCCGCCGGGCCGGTGCCGCCCGCATCGCGGGCTGGTAGACAGAGCAGACCGGTCACCGACGAGGAGTCACCCATGAGTTCCGATTTTCCCTATGCGGACCGCTTTCCGGTCAACACCACCCTGCCCGACAAAGGCCGGCCACGCGACGAGATCCTCGACGAGTTGCGCATGATGGCCACCGAGGAGGATGCCACCTGGGAAGGGGGCAAGTGCTCGGGCACGATGTACTGCGGCGATCACAGTCACTACGCGTTCCTCACCGAAGCGTTCGGACTCTACGCGCACATGAACGCGCTGCAACGGGACATGTGTCCGTCCGCGACCCGTTTCGAAGGCGAGATCATCGCCATGGCGCTGGATCTGTTCCACGCGGCCGCGCGTACCGACACCGAGCCGGTCGGCTTGGTCACCTCCGGGGGCACCGGGTCGATCACCCATGCCATGCTCGCCTACCGCGAGCACGCGGCCCAGACCCGGGGCATCGCCCACCCGAACGTGGTGAAACCCGAGACGGCCCACCCCGCGTTCGACAAGGCGTGCCACCTGTTCGGCATCGAGCTGCGCCACGCCCCGATCGACCCGGTGAGTGCCCAGGTCGAGGTGGACGAGGTGGCGAAGCTGATCGACGAGAACACGATCGCGATCGTCGGGTCGGCCTGCAACTACGGCTACGGCATCGTCGACCCGATCACCGAGCTGGGCGCGCTGGCGCTCGAACGCGGGGTCGGCCTGCACGTGGACTGCTGCCTGGGCGGGTTCATCCTGCCCTTCGGCCAGGAACTCGGGTACGACATCCCCCAGTTCGACTTCCGGGTTCCCGGGGTGACCAGCATCTCCGCGGACACCCACAAGTACGGCTATTCGCTCAAAGGCACCTCGGTGGTCATGTTCGCCGACAAGGCGCTGCGCAACTCCCAGTACTTCTTCCTCACCGGGTGGAGTGGCGGCAAGTACACCTCGCCGGGAATGGACGGGTCGCGATCGGTCGGACTGCTGGCCGCGACGTGGGCGTCGATGGTGTCCCTGGGGCGAGAGGGCTACCTGGGCTACGCGGAGAAGATCTTCTCCACGGCCGCGAAGATGCAGGAGGTGGTGCGCTCGCACCCCGAGCTGCGGATCATCGGCAACCCGACCTTCCTGTTCAGCTTCACCTCCGACGATTTCGACATCTACATCGTGAACGATCAGATGCGTCACCGCGGTTGGCGATTCAACGGCCAGCAGTATCCCAACGGGCTGCACATGTGCGTCACCCGACCCCAGACCGAGCCGGGGGTCGTCGACGAGTTCGCCGAGGATCTCGCCGATGCGGTGAGCTACGCGAAAGACCACCCGGACGAGACGCCGGTGTCGGGTGCCATCTACGGCGGAGTCGCCGGAGGACTCACCGACGAGGCCGACGAGTTCATCAAGATGGTCATGG
>CAZEAV010000148.1:0-6916 GCA_964510215.1 uncultured Iamiaceae bacterium | reverse complement strand
GCATGCAGGACCGTTTCCGCTACCTCAATTACGGTCTCGCGGTGATCCTGGGCTTCGTGGGGCTGTAACTGATCCTCGGATTCACCGCCGACACCTTCTCCTTCCCGGTCGACGAATTGCACCTTCCCGTGTGGGTCTCACTCGGGGTCATCCTCGTCACCCTCCTGGTGGCGATCGTCGCCTCGGTGTGGGCCGATGCCCGGGACGCCGCCAGGCGCACCGACCCACCCGGTGCAGGCGACCCGCAGTCGGGTTCGACCACCGGTGACCTCTGAGTGACAGAACCACCGGGTCGCCACCGAGTGGCCCACCCCACCCGAACCGCCCGACTCGAAATGCCCGGGAGCAGCGGTCGGTAGGCTCGGCATCCATGGCGTACGAATCGCTCTACCGGCGCTATCGACCTCGGCGATTCGGGGAGGTGCGCGGCCAGTCCCACGTCGTACGGGCCCTTTCAAACGCGGTACGCGAGAATCGGGTCGGCCACGCATACCTGTTCAGCGGTCCCCGGGGAACGGGCAAGACCTCCACCGCCCGGATCCTTGCCAAGGCCCTGAACTGCACGAACCTCCTCGACGGCGAACCCTGCGGGGAATGCGACTCGTGCGTCGCCATCGAAGCGGGCACGTCCTATGACCTGCTCGAGTTGGACGCCGCGTCCAACAACGGGGTGGACGCCATGCGGGACCTCATCGCCAAGGCCGCGCTCGGCTCCCCGGGGCGCACCAAGGTGTACCTGCTGGACGAGGTCCACATGCTCTCTGCCGGCGCCTCGAACGCGCTCTTGAAGACGCTGGAAGAGCCGCCCGGCCATGTGGTGTTCGTGCTCGCCACCACCGACCCCCACAAGGTGCTGCCCACCATCCGCAGCAGAACCCAGCACTTCGAGCTCCACCTGCTGCCCGCCGAGGAGCTGCGCGCGCTCGTCGACGACGTGGTCGCCGACGCCGGACTCGACCTCGACGACGACGCCATCGACTATGCGTTGCGCACCGGCGGCGGCTCGGCCCGCGACACCTTGTCGGCTCTCGACCAGGTGGTTGCGGCGGGCGGCGTGCTGGACCGCGGCGACGAGGTGGACGATCTGGTGGACGCGCTCGCCGCCGGCGACACGGGCGCGGCGCTGCGCGAGGTGGCCGAGGCCGTCCGGCGCGGCCACGACCCCCGCGTCGTGGGCGAAGCGCTGCTGGCGCGGGTCCGCGACATCTTCCTACGACGCATGGGCGACCCGCTCGATCAGATCTCGGACGCCGCTCGTGCCAAGGTGCTCGCCTGGGCAGAAGGGTTCAGCGACCGGGGCTGCACCCGGGCGTTGGAAGGGATCGGCGACGCGCTACGGGACATGCGAAGTGCACCCGACGCGCGGATCCCCCTGGAGGTGGCGCTGGTACGACTCACCCGCGCGTCCACCGACACCACGCTCGAAGGACTCGCCGCCCGCATCGAGCGCCTCGAGCGCGGGGCAGTCGGCGACGTCGATCGGGCGCCGTCACCGACCGCTGCAGCCGCCCCCGGCGCCGTCGACGAACCTGAGGGAACTCCCGAGGAGCCCTCGGGACCGACTCGACCGGCCGACGCCGCACGGGCCGCGCTGGCGCCCCGCCGAACACCTGACACCGGGGCGAAAGAACGCCGTGCACCCGAACCTCCGCCACGCCCCCGGCCACCGGCCGAACGGGGCGGCGCACCGCCGGTTGCTCCCGGCGCCGGCGACACCCCGCCCGAGCCGGTCGAAACCGCGCCGGCCCCGTCTGTCCCGACGGCTCCCGCCGCCACGAACCCCGAGCCGGACCGGGCGCCGACCGGATCCGCCGATGTGGGAGACGTCACAGAACTCACCCGGGTCTGGTCCGAGTCGATACTCCCCCGGCTCTCGGGACTCACCAAGGCCATGTTCTCGGTCGGCCACTTCACCCGCGTCGCGGGCGACAAAGCGACCTTCGTCGTCCCCAACTCGGTGCATCGTGACAAGTCGATGCAGAAGCTCGGCGAGGTCGAAGCCGCGCTCGCCGCGCAACTCGGCCGTGACGTCTCGATCGAGTTGACCGTCGATGAAGATTCAGGCGCAGCGCGACCGGCTCCGGATCGCACCGCTCCGGCGCGGGACCGGACACGACCGACCGAGGGGCCGTCGCAGCCCCCGCAGCCCGGGCCAGGAGAGTCTGCCGGCGGGAGCGAGGACTTCGGTGACATCGGTCCCGTGTCCGAGCTCGACGATGCGCCCGCCGATGACCGCTCGGCTGCGCAACGGATCGTCGACACCTTTCCCGGGGCCGAAGTCGTCGATCGGCAGCGGTGAGGGACCTTCCCGTGAAAGGGTGGGACTCGGTAGATTCTCCTCAGGAGACGCCTGCCATGACCGACCAAGACCCGACGCCCGAACCACCGGCCCGGCCCGACGCCATCGATTCGCCGCCGCCGTCCGGCGACGATCCCCTCGCATCGCTGTTGGACGGTCTGGACATGGACGCGCTGTTGTCCATGGCGGGCGACGTGCACCAGCAGATGGAGCAGGCCCAGGAGCGGGCTGCAGCAACCCAGGTGACGGGGTCCTCCGGTGGCGGCGCCGTGCACATCACCCTCACCGGGGCCATGGAATGCACCGACGTGACGATCGCCCCCGAGGCGACCGAGGACGTGGAGATGCTGCAGGACCTCGTGCAGTCCGCGCTTCGTGACGCCCTGGGCCAGGCCCGGGCCATCGGCGGCGACGATCCGTTCGGTGGCCTCGGCGACCAACTCGGCGGATTGCTCGGTGGCTGACCCCTGTCGCCGGAGCGCACGGTGACGGCCTATTCACCCGCGGTGCAGGAGTTGATCGACGAGTTCGGGCGGCTCCCCGGCATCGGACCGAAATCCGCGCAGCGCATCGCGCTGCACCTCCTCAATGCACCGGCACTGGACGCCAACCGACTGGCGCAGTCGATCACGAACGCGAAAGCCCAGGTGTCGTGGTGTACCCGGTGTTTCAACCTGGCCGAGGGGGAGTTGTGCGCCATCTGTTCCGACGCCCGTAGAGACCCGAGCGTGATCTGCGTGGTGGAAGAACCCCGCGACCTCATCGCCATGGAACGCACCGCTGAGTTCCACGGCCTCTACCACGTGCTGGGTGGGGCGATCAGCCCGATCGAGGGAGTCGGTCCCGACCAACTCCACGTCCGCGAACTCGTGGTGCGCCTCGGCGACGACCAGGTGACCGAGCTGATCCTGTGCACCAACCCCAACATCGAGGGCGAAGCCACCGCGTTGTACCTCGCGCGGCTCCTGGCCGAGACCGGCATCCGTATCACCCGCCTGGCGAGTGGGCTGCCCATGGGCGGCGATCTCGAATACGCGGACGAGCTGACGCTGGGACGTGCGCTGCAGGCCCGGCGCGCACTCGAGGTGCCCCGTTCCTGAATCGGGCGGCCACCATCCGGATCGGCTTCCAACGGAGAAAGCCCGAGGGGCCGCTTCCCGATTCGAACGATGCGGGCGGACATCGAAAACGAATCTTCGTTGGAAAGCGGCCCCTCGGTTGTCCGATTGGGTGGAGGGGGGAGGGAGACCCAGCCGGCGACTGCGGCCATCGTAGTGGACCGCGCCGGGGCTGGCAATGCGAAATGACCAGAAATTCGGTCACGGAACGTGTGGTAACGCATTGGTTCTGTGACAAACCGCTGGTCAGAGAGGTGTCGAGCTGGGAACGAGGGACGAAAAGAATCTAGGTCGAACGACCCAGCGACCGATCTGGACCGTGCACGGAGACACTTGGTGTCGCTACGGTGCAATTGCGTGCCACGAGGCCGTGGCGCCGGAGCCGCCGGAGCAAGGGGATGCAGTGACCGCGACCACCCAACTCAACTGGACCGAAGCCGAGCTACTCGCCGATCACGCGTACGTCGAGCCGCAGATCGTCGCCGGAGTGCGTTGCCACGGCGGTTACGACGACAACGGACGTTACGTGTCGCCACGCACGCTCAACCGGGCGCCGGCGATCGACGCCTGGCAGGCGGCCCACCGTGCCACGTTCGGTACCGACATCATCGACATCCCCCTGGACACCTGGCCCGAGCACTACCCGAACGTTGCCCAGGCCAGGTTCCTGCTCGACAACAGTGTGCCGACGCCCATCATCGCGGTCTTGACCCGCATCGGTACCGTCGAGGGATTCGGGGGCCTGATCTGTGACACCGCCGTGCCGGACCTGGTCCGTACCTTCGACGAGGACACCCGCGGGACCGCGCTCGAGCACCTGGAGCGGGGCCTGTTCGAAGCCCACGCCCGCGACGAGACCGGTCACGAGGACGAGGGAGGTCACACCCACATGTGGTGGGCGGCCCGCGACATCGCTTTCGAGCATCCGGTCACCCAGGACCAGACGACGGTCATGCTCGAACGCATGGGCATCGCCCAGCCCGGTTCGGGCGGCAAGATCGACCCCGCGCAGAAGCGGGCAGAGGCCATGGCCAACCGCGTGCTCCCGGCGGCGGTGGACTTCGATCTGGAGTCGATGCTCGGCCGGATGATCTCGTTGCTGTTCATCGAGATCTCCGCGTTCCATGCGTTCAACTGGGCGCAGACGATCCTGGACGACACCGATCGGGTTGCCGGCGATGGGACGGCCGGGGACATCATCCGCCACATCCGCGCGGATGAGACCCCGCACGTGGCCTATCTGAAAACCGTGCTCACCGAAATCCGGGACCGTACGGTGATCGACGAAAAGGGCCACAAGCACGCCGGCGCCGACATCGTCACCCCCATCTGGAACCGCTCGTTGGAGTCATCGCTGGGCACGCGTCGGGATGCACAACTCGATGCGATGCGGGCCGAGGTGGTGCACGCACTTCAGGGCCGACGGAACTCGGGAGATCTGCTCGCCCAGTTCGACGACCTCGGCTCGACCGTGCGCCGCGCGGACGGTCACTGGATCGACCGGCCCGCCGCCTGACACGCCGCCGCGCGGCCAGATCTCTTCTCATCTGCGTCACGATCGGCCGGGGCCAGGCTCTGCTCGGCTGCTACGGGGGTGCGCCGGCCTCGTCGAGGCCTAGCCTGTGGGACGGACCACCAGGGTCGGCGTGCTCATGTAGAGGCTCGCGTAGCGGACCACATCACCGGTGTGCGGCGCATGGATCACTGAGCCTCCGCCGACGTACAGCGCCACGTGCTCACCGCCGTAGTAGAACACCAGGTCCCCGGGCTGGATCTGGCTCAGCGGCACGACACGCCCCTCGGTCTCCTGCGTGTACGTGTAGTGCGTGAGGCGGACGCCTGCCTGGGCGTAGGCCCACATCGTGAGACCGGAGCAGTCGAAGGCCACGCCCGGCGTGGCACCGCCCATGACATAACGGACGCCGAGCTGGCTCTGGGCAGCAGCAATCGCAACCGCGGCGGCAGACGCGTTCGGTGGCGGCGAGAAACCGCCCGATCCGCTACTCGGCGCCGTGCCCCGGCTCGGCGCCGTCGACGCCGGCGTCTGGGAAGCCTGAGTTGCCGCCGGTGGTGGTGCCTGTTGGGTGACCGGGGGGATCTGTGCGGCAGCCGACGTGGTTGCCGCCGCAGCCTTGCTCCGTGCAGCGGCAGCCTGCGCCTGCGCCTCGGCCCGCTGCTCGGCCGCCTTCTGAGCGGCGGCCTGCCTCTCCGCGACGAGCGTCGCCAGGCGGCCGTCGAGTTGGCTCTTGATGCGCGCGAGCCGATCGGCGGCCTGCTGGGCGTCCTGCTGTCGAGCCTTCGCCTGCGCCCCGATCTCGGTCGCGGCCTTCCGGGCCGACGACAACGACGCCGCACGGTCCGAGGTGACCCGCTGGGAGGCTTGGAGGTTGTCGACCAACTGCTGGCGATCGCCCACTGCGGCCGATACGTAGCCCTGGCGTTGCCCGAGCTCGTTGAGTCGGGTGTTCAACACCGCGCTCAGGCCGGAACCGTCGGAGCCTCCGGAGATGTACGCCTTCAGCGCGAAGTTGGCGAGCTGCTTGCGGTCGGCGGCCTCGGCGCGCTTGGCCGACGCCAACTGACACTTGGCGCGGCTGATCTGCGCATCGATCTGCGACGCCTTGTAGCGAGCCGCCTCGAGCGCGTTGGCGTCGGCGATGATCTGGGACTGCAGATCGTCCATCTGCGCCGAGATCTTTGCGGCGCGCTGCTGGAGATCCCCGATCTCGTCGCCATGCGCCACCGCCGTCATGGAGAGCAGCGGGACGACGGTGGCCACCAACACGATTCCCGCGATCGCCGCGCTTCGAGTCAGGTGGCGTACACGCACGGGAGCCGGCATTACCAAACCCTTGCGTTCGTTACAACGACATGACACGGTGGTGGATCAGTCGGCCACGAGCCATGCGGTACTCGGTCCGACGACCATCAACAGCAGGATCACCACCAACACGAGGTGCAGTACCCCGGAGACGGTCGCCACCCGCTCCTCGGGGCCCATCCGTTCCGGTGTCGACACCATTGCCGGCAACGGCGCGTGCCACTGGCACGCGGCTCGTCGGTGCCAGCACACCGAACGAGAGGCCGAGTGCCACCAGGTACAGCAGGAACGAGACCGACACCTACGGCGAGGCGAACGAATACGCGCCATCGCTGAGCAGGATCACCACGACATGCGGCGCAGCCGCCAGGCGGAGCAGCCGAACCGACGACACCCAGGTGGCGAAGCAGCACGCCGAACGGGCCTCACCACGACACGCTGCCCAGCCGCCAGGCGAAGCAGCATCGAACATGATCCCCAGATGGCGAAGCCCGACCGTCGAGGCGAAGCCGCTGACGGTCGAAAGCAACAACGCGAAGGCGAAGCGAGCAGGCCCGAAGGGCCGCCCGAGCTTCAAACCAACGCTGCGCAGCCGCCAGGCGAAGCAGCACTCACAATCCCGAAACGATGCCGAAGGCGAAGCGAGCAGGCCCGAAGGGCCGCCCGAGCTTCAAAGCA
>CAZEAV010000147.1:0-6940 GCA_964510215.1 uncultured Iamiaceae bacterium | reverse complement strand
GGACTGAGCGCACCCGGGCGCGACGGGCCTCAGCCCACCAGATGCCCGACGAGGGTCGTCACCCCGGCCGCCACGACTGCGACGCCGAGTTGACGCAGCGCCGAGTAGATGCGCGAGCGGCCGGTGAACGCGGCCAGCGCCCAGCCCACCGCCAGCGCGCTGCACGCGCCCAGCACCACCGAAGCCACCACCGCGGCCGTGCCGTCGGCCAGATACCACGGCACCAGCGGGACCACCGCGCCGGCGGCGAACGCCACCAGCGACGCCAACGCCGCCAGCAGCGGGGAGCCGAGCGAGGCGGGATCGACGCCCATCTCCTCCCGGGCATGGGTCTCCAGCGCCAGTTCCGGCGTCGCCATCGCACTGCGGGCCATGGCTTCGGCGACGTCGGCCTCGATGCCACGTCGGCGGTAGATACCGGTCAGCTCGGCGATCTCGCGTTCGGGTTCCAGATAGAGCGAACGCCGCTCGACATCCAGCTCGCGCTGGAGCAGTTCGGCCTGGGCGCGCACCGACACGTACTCCCCCGCCGCCATCGACACCGCACCGGCGACGAGCCCCGCGATGCCCGCAAGGCGGACGCTCTCCGCCCCCGCGTTCGCACCGGCGAACCCCAGTATCAGCGAAACGTTCGAGACCAACCCGTCGGACACCCCGAACACCGCGGCCCGCATCCACCCGCCCGAGATGTCCCGGTGGTGATGGACGACGGATGGGTCCTGGGGGCTCACCGGAGGCAAACTACCGGGGATGGCCACCACCCGGTACGAACCCGATCGTGCGACGTTGGGGTTGCACCTCTCCGGCGAGCCCACCTATCGGGTCGACCAGGTCTGGGAAGGGCTGTACACCCAGCTGCGGGCCCCCGATGAGATCACGAACCTCCCCGTGGCGCTACGCGCCCGGCTCGCAGACGAGCTGCCGGCGGCACTCGAAGAGGTGACGGCCTCCGCCAGCGACGACGGCGCGACGAGGAAGTGGCTGTTCCGCCTGGATGACGGAGCGACCATCGAAACCGTGCTGATGCACTATCGGAAGCGATCGACGGTGTGCGTGTCGTCCCAGGCGGGCTGCGCCATGGGCTGCACGTTCTGCGCGACCGGGCAGGCCGGGTTCACCCGCCACCTGCAGACCGGCGAGATCGTGGAACAGGTCGTCCGGGCCGCCCGGGCGTCGCGTGACTCAGGGCGCAGGTTGTCCAACGTCGTGTTCATGGGCATGGGCGAACCACTGGCGAACTTCGACCGGGTCTGGCCCGCGGTGGAACGCATCCATGGCGCATTGGGTCTGTCGGCCCGCCACCTCACGATCTCGACCGTCGGCGTGGTTCCGGGCATCCGTCGTCTCGCCGCGCAGCGGCTCCCCGTGAGCCTGGCCGTGTCCCTGCACGCCGCGAACGACGAACTGCGCTCCAGCCTGGTGCCGCTGAACCGGCGCTATCCCCTCGCGGTGCTCGCCGAGGCCTGCGCCCACTACCTCGAGCAGAAGCACCGGCGGCTGTCGTTCGAATGGGCGCTCATCGACGGAGTGAACGACACGATGCGCGACGTGGCCGAGTTGTCCGCGTTCGCCCGGGGGCTGCGCGCCCATGTGAACCTGATCCCGCTGAACCCCACCGGTGGATTCTCCACCCGTGGTACGCCACCGGAACGGGTCTCCGCATTCCGCGACGCGCTGGTCGCGGCAGGGATCAACGCCACCGTGCGGGCAAACCGGGGCACCGAGATCGATGCCGCCTGCGGCCAGCTCGCGGCCGTCACCCGACGCGAGGGCCGACCGGGCTGAGCCACCTCGGAGACCCGCGCCGCAGCGACCACGCGAATCGTGCCCGCAACGCCGCAGGGGGCACAATGCTCACCATGACGACGATCATCGACGGTATCGACGAACTCAAAGCCGCGGTCGGAAACCACCTGGGTTACAGCGACTGGCTGGAGATCACCCAGGAACGGGTGAATCAGTTCGCCGACGCCACCGGTGACCATCAGTGGATCCACGTCGACGTCGAGCGCGCCGACGCCGAGAGCCCTTTCGGCGGGCCGATCGCACACGGCTATCTGACGCTGTCGCTGGCGCCGGCACTCGTGCCCCAGGTCGTCGAGGTCCACGGTTTTTCCATGGGCGTGAACTACGGCGCAGGCAAGGTGCGGTTTCCCTCGCCCGTGCCCGTCGGATCGCGTCTGCGCGTCGGCGCGGAGTTGTCGGACGTGACCGACGTGAGCGGCGGCGTGCAGGTGCAGATGAAGCTGACCTTCGAGGTCGACGGCAACGACAAACCGGCATGCGTCGCCGAGGTGATCTACCGCTACCTGGTGTGAGAGGCGCCGACGAGAAGACGCTGGGAGTCCTCCGGTGACCGGGAGTCTCGCGGAGCGATTCGAGGAGGCGGTCGACCGCTTCAGCGGCGACATCGCGGTGGACACGGGCGCCGCAACGGTCACCTTCGCCGAACTCGACGCTCGGGCGAACCAGTTCGCCACGTGGTTGGGATCGGTCGGCATCCAACGCGGAGACCGGGTCGGACTGGCCCTGTGGAATCGTCTGGAACATCTCGAAGCGCTGCTCGGTGCGTTCAAAGCGGGTGCGGTGCCGCTGAACGTGAACTGCCGTTACACGCCCGCCGAACTCGAAGCCCTGCTCGTGGATGCCCGCGCGCGGGTCGTGGTCCACGAGGAGGTGCTGAGCCTGGGCATCTCCGAAGCGTCACGGGGACAGGACTGGCTGACGCTGGCGATCGGCGCGGACTACGCGACGGCGCTGGACGCGTGCCCCGCGCGGCGGCCCGAGGTTCCCCATTCCGGTGACGACGAATACCTCATCTACACCGGCGGCTCCAGTGGCGTTCCCAAAGGGGTGCGCTGGCGCCAGGCTGACATCTTCGCCGCGGCGATGGCAGGCAGCGTCGAACGCCGGCCGGGCAGCCGGATGCTGCCCGCGAGCCCACTCACCCACGGCACCGCGCAGTGGACCACCCTGTCGACGTTGCTCAGCGGCGGCACCGTCGTGCTCGGCCCGCCCCACGGCCTCGACGCGGCCGCGCTGTGGGATCGGGTGGCGCAGTGCCGGGTCACCCGGTTGGTGATCGTCGGCGATGCGTTCGCCCGACCGCTGCTGGACGCACTGGACGCCGAACCGCACCGGTGGGACCTCTCCAGCCTGGTTGCCATCACCTCCGGTGGCGCCAGATGGTCCACGGCGACCCGACGGGGATTGCTCGAGCATCTGCCCCAGGCGGCGATGGTGAACAGCTTCGGCGCATCCGAGACCGGCGGCCAGGGAAGCCAGGTCAGCTTCGCCGGACAGATCGAGGATCCGGCGGTCGGCCTGTTGCAGTTCACGCCCGATGCGACCACGACGGTCCTGGACGACCAGCGGCGTCCGGTGGCACCGGGGTCCGGGATCACCGGCGTCCTGGCCCGCACCGGGGCCGTGCCGCTGGGCTACCACGACGATCCCGAACGCAATGCGCTGGTGTTCCCGGTGATCGACGGGGTCCGGCACGCGATGCCCGGTGATCTGGCGACGGTGGAGTCCGACGGTTCGATCGTGGTGCTGGGCCGCGACCGCAACGTGATCAACACCGGCGGCGAGAAGGTGTTCGCCGAAGAGGTGGAGGCCCGCCTCATCGCCCACGATGCGGTCACCGAAGCCGTGGTCGCCGGGGTACCCCACAGCCGGTGGGGCGAGTGCATCAACGCCCTGGTCGTGCCGGCCGGGCCGCAACCGGTCACCCCGGAAGAACTGGTCGAGCACTGTGCCGAGACACTCGCACGGTTCAAGGTGCCCCGGGTCATCACGATCACCGACACGATCCGCCGACTGCCCAACGGCAAACTCGACCGGGTCTGGGCAGCCGATACCATGGCCCGATTGTCTCTGCAGCGAAAGGCCCACTGAGCGACCATGACCGAATTCAACCTGGCCGAGGTGTTCGCCACCGTCGCAGACTCGATCGGCGACACCGAATGTGTGGTGTGGCGGGACCGCCGACTCACCTACGCACAGGTCGCCGAACGGTCGAACCGCTTCGCCAACTTCCTGATCTCCCAGGGGCTGGGCTGCCACACCGAGAGGTCCGAGCTCGCCGGTCACGAGTCCGGCCAGGACCATCTCGCGTTGTACCTGACCAACTCGAACGAATACATCGAAGCGATGGTGGGGGCGTACGCGGCCCGGGTCGCCCCCTTCAACGTCAACTACCGGTACGTGGCCGCCGAGTTGCGGTATCTGCTCGAGAACTCCTCGGCCGCGGGGGTGGTGTACGGCGCGAGCTTCGCGCCGGTGCTGGCCGAGATCCGAGACGATCTGCCGCATCTCCGCGTGCTGATCCAGGTGGACGACGACGATGGCGCCACCCCGCTGCTGCCCGGCGCGTACGACTATGCAACCGTCCTGGCAGAGGCGTCGCCCGAGCGGCCTACCGGGCCGGTGTCCGCGGACGATCTGTACATCCTGTACACCGGTGGCACCACGGGCATGCCCAAAGGGGTGCTGTGGCGCCAGGCCGACATCTACGTGGCGGCCATGGGCGGCCGGGAGATCGGCGGCGGCGCCGAGCTCGCCGACTACGCCGCGCTGGCCGAATCCGCGTCGAACGCGCCCGGCGCGGTGAAGATGATCTGCGTCCCACCGTTCATGCACGGAGCGTCCCAGTGGGGCATGTTCAACACCTTCACCGGCGGCGGCACCCTGGTCATCCAGGACGAGGTCTCCAGGATGAATCCGGCCGACGTGCTGGACGTCGCCGCCCGCGAGCACGTCATCACCATCCTGAGCGTGGGCGACGCCATCGGCCGTCCCCTCATCGAGGAGATGGAACGCGGCGTGCACGACCTGTCCTCGCTGATGGTCTTCGTGAACGGGGGCGCAGTGCTGAACTCCACGCTCAAGGACCGTGCCACCGCGGCGCTGCCGAACATGATGATCTACGACGCGGTCGGCGCTTCGGAGACCGGCGCGCAGATGACGCATCTGTCCACCGCCGCCGATTCGGCGAGCTCGGGGACGTTCCAGCCGGGCCCGGACACGGTCGTCGTCGACGCGGACCTCACCCGGATCCTGGAACCCGGCGAGGACGCCACCGGATGGCTGGCCCAACGTGGCCGGGTACCCCTGGGGTATCTGGGCGACGCGGACAAGACCGCCCGCACCTTCCCGGTGATCGACGGGGTCCGATTCGCCATTCCGGGTGACCGTGCCCGGATCGGCGACGACGGGGTGATCGAGCTGCTGGGCCGGGACTCGGTGACGATCAACTCCGGGGGCGAGAAGATCTTCGCCGAAGAGGTCGAGCAGTCCATCGCGCACCATCCCGCGGTGTACGACGTCGTGGTGGTCGGGCGTCCGAGTGAGCGATGGGGTTCCGAGGTGGTGGCACTGGTCCAGGTGCACGACGACATGTCGGTGACCGAGGAGGAGCTCCGCGCCGAGTCGGCCAAGCACATCGCCCGGTACAAGCTGCCCAAGGCCTTCATCTTCCTGCCGGCGCTGCAACGCTCGCCGGTCGGCAAAGCCGATTACCGCTGGGCCAAGGAGATCGCCATGGGCGCCGGTCCGAAGAACTGAACGCACGAGCCGCGACGGGCCGGATCGCGTAGCCTGCGGCCCGATGGAATCCAGCTTCGTGCAAGCGAACGGCACCTCTGTGCACCTGGTCACCGAGGGAGACGGCCCGACGGTGGTGCTGCTGCACGGCTGGCCCGAGTACTGGTGGTCGTGGCGACACCAGCTCGCCGCGCTGGCCGGCGCCGGGTTCAGGGCCATCGCGCTCGACCTTCCCGGATTCGGTGACTCGGACAAGCCCGAGCGTTCCTACGGCGAGCCCTGGGTGAACGCGACACTGGCCGGGGTGATCCGCCGGCTCGTCGACAACGAGCGATGCGTGCTGGTCGGCCACGACTGGGGCGGGCTGCTGGCCTGGCCGTTCGCACGCCGCTACCCCGAGCTGCTGGCGGGCGTCGTCGGTGTCAACACCCCCGATCTTCCCCGAGGCACGCTGCCACCGCTCGCGGTCATGGCCAAGGTGTTCACCCCGCATCCCAACTACATCATGCAGTTCCAGGACTACGGCCCCGCCGACTGGATCCTGGGCCGAGACATTCGTGGCTGGCTCGAGTTCATGTACCTGGGACCGGCCACCCGGCACCCCGAGGTGTTCACCCCCGATGTGCTCGAGCACTACATCGAGATGTTCGGTCGCCCCGGCGCCGTCACCCCCACCCTCAGCTACTACCGCAACATGGACGCCAACTGGTACGCGGCCGCGTCGCTCCCCGAGCAGATCGACGTGCCGGGGTTGATGATCTGCGCCGAGGACGACCCCGTGCTCACCCCCGCATTGTCCGAAGGCATGGAGGAGCGCATCAGCGACCTGGAACGGGTGGTCATCGAGGACTGCGGGCACTGGACCCAACAGGAACAGCCCGAGGCCACCAACGACGCACTCATCGGGTTCGTGACGCGCGTCCTGGGCTGACGACCACGCCCGTGGCCGGCCCGATCAGTCCCCGGAGAGACTCTGGCGCAGCTCGGCGTATCCAGGCAGTGCACGTACGGTCGCCAGGTCGTCCTCACCCTCGATGAGGCGCGGCGCCCGGAACCCCGCGTCGATCGCTTTGGCCAACCACGCGAGGCCGGCTTCGGCGTCGCCGTCCCGTGCCCAGGAACACGCCACCTCGTAGCTGGATTGGGCCACACTCCGGCGATCGTCGGCGGCAAGACGCTCCCCGACAAGTGCCGCATCCCGGAACGCTCCGGTGAAATGCAGATGGTTCTGCAACTGGGCCACCGCGTCGACCTCGGCTGATCTGTCATCCAACAACGCCTCGGCCAGGGGCACTGCGATCCCGGCTTTGGCGATGACACGGGCCACCACGAGATTCGGCGGGGTGATGGCCGTCTCGAACGCCTGGACATACAGCCGGACGGCCTCGTCGTTGCG
>CAZEAV010000146.1:0-6957 GCA_964510215.1 uncultured Iamiaceae bacterium | reverse complement strand
GCCAAAACCGGACCGCCCGCTTCCGCCGCGGCCGTGCCCGGCCTGGCCGGCGCCCCCGCCGGGGGTGCGCGCGCCGCGGCGTGGGGGCTCGGGACGTACGGCGGGCGGGACGTCGTCGCCCGTCACCAGCGGTCCGGGCGCGTGTTCGGTCACCAGTGCGCGCAGGTGCGCGGGTTTGGCTTCGGGCAGATGCACGCCGGCGATACCCGCGGTCGTCCAGGTGATCCCGCACCGCCCGACCGCGGTGGGAAACATCGTGGCGCCTGGCGGGGAAGCGAACATTTCTCAACCCTTGTCCGTTCCGGACCCGCCGTTCCAGTCCGACACTCAGGCGTTCGGTGGCCAGGAGCGCGTGAGGATCGCTCCGTGGTCGATGCCCGTGGGCAGGGTTCCGAACGCGTGGCCCCAGTCACCGGCGAGGCGGGTCGCGCAGAACGCATCGGCCACCGGCGCGGGCGCGTGCCGGACCAGGAGGGATCCCTGTAGGCACAACGCGGCGTGCTCCACGATTCGTCTGGCCTGGACCTCTGCGTCACCGTTCTCCGCGAACGCTGCGGCAAGGTCGGCGGACGCCCGGTCGAGTCGCCGATCGGCGCCGGCGGCCAGGTCGATCTCGGTCAGGAGTGCTTCGACCGCATCGGGGTTCCGAGCCGCCGCCCGCAACACGTCCAGGCAGATGACGTTGCCCGAACCTTCCCAGATACCGTTCAATGGGCTCTCCCGGAACAGCCGGGCCATCGGCTGCTCCTCGATGTAGCCGGAACCGCCGAAGCACTCCAGGGTCTCCGCCGCGAAGATCGGCGCCCGTTTGCAGATCCAGTACTTGCCGATCGCGGTCGCGATCCGCCGGAACGCCTCTTCTCCCCGGTCGTACGCGCCGGCGATGCGCATCATCAGGGTGGTCGCCGCCTCGGACTCGACGGCCAGATCGGCCAACACGTTGCGCATGAGCGGCTGATCGATCAAGGTGCGGCCGAACGCCGCCCGAGCCTGGGTGTGATGGAACGCCTGGGACAGGCCCGCCCGCAGCTGTCCCACCACACCGATCATGCAGTCCAGGCGCGTGTGGTTCACCATCTCCAGGATCGTCGCGATCCCCCGGCCGTCCTCACCGACCAGTCGGCCCACCGCCCGGTCCAACTCGATCTCACTCGACGCGTTCGAACGGTTCCCCAGCTTGTCCTTGATGCGCATGAGCCGGATCTCGTTCCTCGTGCCGTCGTTCCGCCACCGGGGTACGGCAAAACACGACAAGCCCGCGTCGGTGTAGGCGAGCATCAGGAACAGATCGCTCATCGGAGCCGAACAGAACCACTTGTGGCCCCTCAGGGCGTACTCACCGCCCGGTCCAGAAGCACCGAGGGGTTCCGCGCGGGTCGTGTTGGCCCGGACATCGGAACCGCCCTGCTTCTCGGTCATGGCCATGCCGGCGATCGCCCCGGACTTGGGCGCGGATCCGTTTCCAAGCGCGAACCGGTCGTCCGCGTCGTAGGAGGACGAGGTGAGCAGCGGCTCCCAGATCGCAGCCAAGCTCGGTTCTGCGCGCAGCGCGGGCACGATCGAATAGGTCATCGAGATCGGACAGCCGTGTCCGGACTCGACGTGGGTCCAGACCGCGAACTTGGCGGCCCGTGTCACGTGGTCCCCCGGGGCCTCGTGCACCCAGGGGCCCCCGGCGAGCCCGTTGGCGACCGCGGCTTCCATCAGCTCGTGGTATGCGGGGTGGTAGTCGACCACGTCGATGCGATTCCCGTAGCGATCGAAGCGTCGCAGCCGTGGCGGATTCTCGTTCGCCACCTCGCCGCGGCGGATCCATTCGGGGTCGCCGGCCATCGCGCCGACGCGCGCCACGTCGTCCCGGCCCGCGGCTCCGCCTTCGCGTTCGAGGCTCTCCATCAGTGCCGCGTCGAGGGTGGCCGCATTGTGTCCGACGAGCGGCGTGGACTGGTTGATCACTTCGTGGGTGGCCATGGCTCCAGTTCTACTGGCTCCGCGCCCGCTTCGGCTCAGGTATCCGGTTTCGTCGTCGGACAGTTGTCGGGCGCGGGGGCGCCCTCGAAACGATGCGCGATCCAACTCGAGATCCGATCCCGCCCCTGGTCGATCTCGGTGCCGTGGTCCGCCCCGGGAAGCAGCAGGTACTGGGTGGTCTGGCCGATCCGGCACAGTTGTCTCCGTGTCGCTTCGGCACGCGCCGGGACCACGTAGCCGTCCTTGGTGCCCTCGAACAGCAGGATCGGGCTCGGGGCCTTCTGTTTGCCGGGGTCGTTTTCGCGCACATAGGTCGCGGCGGGTTCGGTGGTGAGGGGATCCTCGGCGAACAGACCGTGATCGGCCAGCGGCGCGAACGTCGCGATGATCTGCGCCAGGCACGCGGTCTTCAAGACGTCGACGTGGGCGCTGGCGCGCGGCGTGAGGTAGGCGAGCGGATCACTGCCCGGGTGGTCTGCCGCGATACCGAACAGACCCATGAGCTCGACCAGGTGGGGGATGACGCGGTCACCGGGACCATAGAGCTCGGTGAGCTGGGAGGCCGGCGCGCCCACGACGGTGCCGAGCAGGTCCAACTCGGGCGCGTAGTGGCGGGCGAGCTGGTTGGTGAACAGCGCCGCGTGCCCGCCCTGGGAGTGGCCGAAGGCCACCCAGCGCCGACCGGCGTGCGCCGCGGGGATGTTCCGGGCGGCACGGACCGCGTCGATCACGCTGTGGGCTTCGGACTCACCGGACAGATACCGCTGGAGTTGCCCGGTGACCATGCCGATGTAGTCGGTGCGCACCGACACGCCGTGTACGCCGAAGGAATCCGGTCGGTCGTCGACGCGGCTGAGCGCACACCTGGTGTTCAGACCCACCGTCCCCGGTGCATCGGAGATGACCGGCCAACCGCCGTTGGGGGGTGGCGACGTGGGGAAGCTGATCATGCCGGTCACCGGTTGGTCCCGACCGGCCGCGTCGATCGAGTGGTACATGATCCGCCAGGTGTCCTCGTCGCCCACATGACCGGCCGGCTGATAGCGGATGAGCGTGCCGGGCCGGGCCTCGGGGAGCGGTTTCGGTGGGTCGTAGAACGCGGCGACGGTGCCGGTGAACCTCGCCGGCAGCGTCGATGCGGTCGTGACCGAGGGACTGTCGCGCGTCGCCGTGGTGCCGGTTCGCCCGATCGACGTTCCGCGTCGCCGGCCCGACGAGGTGTGCACCGAGGCGCATCCGGCGGTGAGCGCGACGGTGGCGAGGGCGACGAGCGGCAGCCCTATGGCGGCGGGAGCGTGGCGCATGACGACAAGATAAGGAGGGTCACCGGGTTTCGCGGCGGCCGGCGGCGCGGCTCTCGCCACCAGAGGGCTCAAACCGGCCGGGGTCGGCCGCAGCGTGAGGGGCGCCGGGCTCGCCCATCCGGTGCACCGATGCGCCGGCGAATCGGCAGAATGCGTCGATGACGGCCGTGCCTTCCTCTGCGATCGCGGCGAGCTCGGTGGGTGACACCGACGACTGCGCGTCCAGATGCTCGGACACGACGTCGGCATCCTGCGCCCGCAGTTCGACGTGGAACTGGAGGCCCCAGGCGTTGGCGATCCGGAACGCCTGATTCGGGTACTTCTCACTCGACGCCAGCAACGTGGCTCCCTCGGGCAGATCGAAGGTGTCGCCGTGCCAGTGGAAGACCTCGAGGTCTCGACCTTGGACCACGCCCAGGAGCGGGTCGTCCGCGGCCGCGTCCTGAAGGCGCACCCGACCGGGGCCGATCTCGGCCTGCGGGCCGGGATACACCCGCCCGCCGCAGGCCGCGGCGAGCAGTTGTGCGCCCAGGCACACCCCCAGCACCGGCGTTCCGCGTGCGACCAGGGACGCGAGCAGATCCCGGACCGCCGGCAACCAGGGGTGAACCGCATCGTCGCACGCGCCCATGGGGCCGCCCATCACGACCAGCCGACCGACCGAGGAGTGCTCGGGGAGCGGCTCACCTGCGTACGGACGGTGCAGCCGCACCTCCATGCCCCGCGCGACCGCCCGGTCGGCGACGGCAGCGGGAGTTTCATAGGGCACGTGCATCACGATGTCCAGGCTTTGGCCACGGTCGGTCACGGCGTCGATCGTAGGGACGGAACGCCCCGAGAGCCCCAGCAGTGTCGGGTCATCCGGGCACGGTGCGATCAGGGCCCCGACGGTGCGACAATGAGGCGATGGCGATCGGACCAATCCCCCTGCATCGCGACGACGCCGATCCGCGCCCACCCGGTCTGGTCGCCCACGACATCGATCGGGTGCTGGCCGGGTTCGGGTCGCCCCCGGCGCCTGTCGTGACCCGGATCGGTGAGGTGTGGGCGGAGCTGGTGGGCCCCGCCGCCGCAGAGCACTGCCGGCCCGGCCGGCTCTCGGACGGACGGCTGCATGTGGAGGTCGACGATCCGGCGTGGGCCTCCCAGATGCGGTGGCAGACGGGCAGCATGCTGTCCCGCATCGCCGATCTGGTGCCCGGTGCGGCGGTGTCCGAACTGGTGATCCGGGTCCGGCCGGGCCGCTGATACCGGCCACCGACCGCGTGTCCGGTGGGATCACTCGGGGCGGGCGCTGCTCAGCGCACCTGCCACAGTCGGGCGTAGGGGACGCCGCCGATGTCGACCTGATCCACCAGCGCGACCGGGCGTCCGACACCGGAGAACACCTTCCCGACCGTCTTGCGCTGCACCTGTCTGATGTTGGTGATGAAGTAATCGCCTCGGCGGGGATGCCGTAACCAGATCCCGAGCGATTCGGTTCTGCCGCAGGGGATGGCGATGTCGGTCCCGATCCCGAACCTCGCCACCGTGGTCCGGTCGCAGTTGCCGGCCTCCCGTCGGGCGACGTCGGCCCCCAATGCTGCCCGCCCTTCACCCCAGCCGAGCAGCATCACGTGTCGGGCGACTTTCTGGCCGCCGAGCATCGGGTTCGTGTAGCTGACGGCATAGGGCGCCTTCAGGAGCGTCAGCGCACTGATCGCAATGGTGGCTCCGATCCCGACCGCGATGCCGACGGTGCGGCGCGATCCGTCGGAAGCGAAGCGACGTTCGACCGCGCGCGCCCCTGCGGCCACCACGACGCCGATCGCAAGTGCGAGGAACGGCAAGAGCGGAATCACGTAACGATCGAACTTGGTCGGAGCCAGGGAGATGATCAGCGCATACGGCAACGTGGCCATCACCAGCCACGACGGAATCGGGCCCGTGGGGGTTCGATGCGCCTCGGAGCTTCGATCCCTTCGCCACGCCCGCGCGCACCATCGCACGAGTTGCACGACGCACACGATCAGCGCCCCGAGTGCACCGACCAGCACCCATGGGGTCATCCGGAATGCCCAGACGACCGGGTAGTAGGTCACCCCCGGCGTACGTGTGGTGGACCCGAGGAAGAACTGATTGTGTCCATAGCGCGCGATTCCCGCCGAATGGATCATGTCGTGCACCTGGGCGAGTGGGGCAACCCACAGGGCCGGCCAAAGGGCGATGAAGGCGATCAGGGCGCTCGCGGTCCACCACAGGGCCATTCGTGTCCAGGAACGGAGTTGCCCGGGGGGGAGGGTTCTCCGGTGTCCTGTGGCGAGGTGGAGGTCCGGGACACTCTTGATCAGCACCACGATCACGACCCCCGGTATGACCAGGGCGAGCGCGCTGATCTTGGTGAGGACCGCCAGTCCGGCGCAGGCGCCGGAAATGGCGAGTCGCCATGCGGCGGGTCTGACCTGGGCGCGCGCGTGGGGCGCATCGGCTGGGCGCCGTGGGGGCTCCAGTGCCCAGGCGAGACTCAGGATCGACACCGCGCTGAACAGGGTCAGCAGTTCGTCGGTGTGGACGATGTCGCCCAGGCCGACGAACCAGGGCTCGGTCGCCAACACCACTCCGGCGACCGTGCCCGCAATCCGTCCGAGAAGTACCCGTCCGAGTGCGACGGTCACACCGATCAGCACCGCGCACCACAGCGCCACCACGCCGCGCCCGGCCCGCAGCACGGTCGCAGCATTCGCCGACGGGCCGTGCACGGGGGCGTTCACGCCCAGATCGGCACCCAGATCGACCAGTCCGCGCCCCGCATTGGCCGCCCACATGGTGGTCACCCCGGGCATCGTCGCATTTGCGAGTTGCGGAATCTGATGGGCCGCGGTGGCCTGCGCCAGGTCGCCGTTCGCCAATGCCGTTCGGAACGCGTCGGCACGGACGAGCCAGAACGGCTCGTCGCCGGTGACGGTGACCGGCCCGGGCTGCCAGATTCGAAGTCCGAAGGCCAACGCGCCGATGAGCACCGGAACCACCACGACCCCGCGTCGCCAGTGGGATGTCTCCCTCACAGCCACTGCCGGGAGCCTAACCCCGACGCTGTGGGGCCGCTGGATGTCGCGAGTCGGGAGTCTGCCATCTGCCCCGATCGGGGGATTTTCCGGGCCCGGTCGGACCCCGAAGAACCGCCAGAATGTCACCCTTTCCTGGTAGGATGAAGGCCATCGTGAGCCAAGTTGTTCACCGACCACCGCACGTCCGATTCAACTGTCCGGGCGGCCCGGTCGAGTGCCTCGGCCCGCCGCTGATCGTTTGCTCGACGCACTGACGCTGAAAGGCCGTACCGTGGCCCGTTCCACCACCAAAACGTCCGAATCCTACGGTGCCGACAAGATCACCGTGCTCGAGGGGCTCGAAGCCGTTCGCCATCGTCCGGGCATGTACATCGGCTCCACCGGCCCGACCGGCCTGCACCACATGGTGTGGGAGGTCGTCGACAACTCCGTCGACGAGGCCATGGCCGGGCACTGCACCAAGATCGAGGTCACGATCCTTGCTGACGGGGCATGTCAGGTGGCCGACGACGGCCGTGGGATCCCCGTGGCGCCGTATCCGCACAAAGACCCCAAGTACAAGAACATGTCGACCGCCGAGGTCGCGGTGTCGATGTTGCACGCGGGTGGCAAGTTCGACGGCGGCGGCTACAAGG